>NZ_BCVG01000024.1 GCF_001591625.1 Metabacillus fastidiosus NBRC 101226 | reverse complement strand
TTACTGCTCGTTAAGGCTGGGATAAAGCAGGCTTATATCTCTCACTTCTTTACTGTCCTTTGCTAATATGTCTTTTACATTCGGACCGAACCATTCTAATGAAGCTTCAACTTCTTTCATATAAGAAATTTCAGCGAGAAATTTCTTATAATCGACTGCACCTTCAAATAATGGGACCATTCCTTCTCTAGATCCTGCTGCTGCATAAACATTATTAGGCTCAAAAACATCTAATTGGTTATGCGAAGCAATATTTTTAAAATGAAAATGGGACACAAAAGGATGAATCT
Source organism: Metabacillus fastidiosus NBRC 101226 (assembly GCF_001591625.1). GTDB lineage: Bacteria > Bacillota > Bacilli > Bacillales > Bacillaceae > Metabacillus > Metabacillus fastidiosus. The sequence continues at coordinate 41,815 of NZ_BCVG01000024.1, read as the reverse complement.
TTCTTATCGCTGCAACTGGGTCAATTCCTGATTCCCATATATGTAAAACATCAAAATTCACACGCAATGCCGGATGATCCACTTCTTCAAGAAGCTGCAAAGTAGAATCCAGATTATCAGTTAACGTGTTTGGATGCGTTTCAACAAGTAAGTACTGACCCTTAGATCCAAAAAATTCACTGAGCATCTGAAGCCTGGAAACAATAGCTTCTCTCTCATCTTTATTCGTATTTAAGCTGCCCTTTTTCCCTGCAAATGTACGAATTTTATTAGTTCCCCAGCGGTATGCCAGTGAAGATAAAGTATTTGCCTCGGCCATCATATCCGCAACAGATGCTTCTAACGGTAAATAGTCACTGAGCATACTTGTTTCCAAATTATAGGAGGTAAGCCAATCTGCTCCGTAATGAAAATCATTAGCAAGATTTTTTGCATGAACACCCCACAGCTCCACTCCTTGAAATCCTTCTGTTTGTGCAAAGTGAGCTAACTGGTCAATGGAATAAAGATGATGCCTAAATGAAATTGTACAGATGGATAGTTTCATTAAACGAACTCCTTCTTCTCAGCTTCTTGTCTTATCGACCACTTATTAAAACAATCCTGTAATCCTCTTTTAATTTTGAATTCTAAAAGATTTTGTTCTTCTAACTTTGCAAAAATATCATCGGTGATTGAAATATCTCCAGTCATCGCAAGTTTCATCGCGCGGTATTGGATTGTCGTATAACCATTCACAAGCCTTTCAATTTCATCACACCATACTTCAAATTCCTCTTCTTCAAGTTCAAGACATTCCCAAAAATAAGCGAAAGCATGTTCATACGCATATTTTCTGATTGCTAAAACAGGCAATTGCTTTAAAGCTGAAGTGAGTTCAGACAAACGATGTTTCTCTTTTCCAACTGTATAAGCTTTTACAATGTCTCTAACAGCTTCTGTCATCGGGTTACGATCAAGTTTTATACATGTATTAAAATAAGCTTCAATAGTTTCATGATTTGGAGGAATGATAGACGTTGAGTCAAAATAATATCCTCCCTCTACAGATGGCTCTTTAATTGCAGCAATAATTCTCTCCTTCGGCAAGACTCCTTCCCAGCGAAAATCAGGATCATACATAAACCATTCTTCTTCTTTTTCTGTCATTTCGAGCATGACATAATGAGGAAATGGACGTTGATGAAATTTATTTTCCCGCTCTGGAAGCATCGATAAATCAAGCATAACCATTACATGATGATGTGCTGGTTTATTGTCTAATAATTTTAACAGCTCATCTACATTTTCCTGTTTAGACTGGCTTTCATCATACCATTTATGTAATTTTATTCCGTAAAGCATCTCATACCATGTTTTAAAGAAATCATGGTCAATACGATCAGAGTGATAAGTTAAAACTCCATTTTCAAGTACATCAAAATCAGCATCCCACACACCGAAATAATACGGTCTGTGATCAACTCCCTCTGTTTTTTTAACAACTTCGCAAACACAACTTACAAAACAATGTACTTTAATCATGTGATTCCTCCAGCAATGTTTCTTTTTGCTGCTCTTCTAAAAAACTGGCAAGACTTCCTACTGTTCTAAATTCCTTAGGTATAAGCATTTCGTCAGGAATCTTAAAACCAAGGTCAAGCTCTAAATGGAGAATAAGCTGAAGAACCATAATAGAATCCATGTACAGATCTTCATTTAACCGGGCTTCTTCATGGAAAGCAGCCATCGTTGGAAGTTCTAATTTCTTTTCTAATATATGATAGATAACATCTATTATTTCTTGCTTTGTCATGCTAATACTCCCCCTAATTTCTTTCTGCTTACCTTACCATTTGGCAGTTTCTCAATTTCATCAACCTGAATAAACTCCATAGGTATTTGATGTGGAGCAAGGTATTTTCCACACCATTCCCGCAGCTCGATCTCATCTACTCGTTCGCTGGAGACATATTGAACACATACTCGCTCTCCTGATAATGCATTTTGTTTTTTATACACAACTGCTTCTGTTATTCTCGGCTCATCCATAAGAATATTTTCAACTTCTTGAGGATAGACATTTAAACCGGCTACGTTAATCATGTCATCCATTCTTGAAAGAAATGAAAGAACTCCATTTTCTATGTATCCAATATCCTTTGTATAAATAGTCTGTGCCGATGTATACACAATAATTTCCCCTGATGCATCTACATTCCCCGCATCTACTTTTAGATGGGGCAGTATATATCCCATCTCGCTGGAATTCTGTACATCAGGATGGAGCGTTATGCATCCTGCCTCAGAACATCCATACTGCTGAAGAACAAGGTTTGATGAATCCCTTAATAAGGCAAGCCAGCTTGACGGCATAACTGTTCCTGAAGTCATGACATAATCAAACTTTTGATCCGATGGAAGGAACCGGCTTAACGTATAAAGCAGAGCGGGAGCTGCATAAAGTATATATTTTTTATATTCTTGAAGCTTTTTTAATATGTATTTAGGATTCATATTCGTTAAAATCACCGGTTCTGCTCCCCTTTTTACACAAGCAAAAAAGCCGCTGATCAATCCATAGGAATGGGTCATTGGACAAGCAATAATAGACTTTCTTGTATGATCTGCAGGTAAGACTGTCACATAGCTATCCACTTCCTCTTCCACCGAATCCCATGTTCTTTCAATACATTTTGGAGCCCCTGTAGTACCCGAGCTCATTTGAACTAAAACCCCTTCTTTTTCATTCTCTTTAACAGTTAATTCAATAGGAAATTCTATCGATCCGAATAATAGCAGATGGCTGTTTGCCGAAGAAGCGATACGGACAGCTCCATCTTTTGGAGTAGAAGGATGAATTGGAACGACAGACCCTCCTTTACGACGAATATATAAGCAAAGAGCCAGCCATTGAAATACATCCGTTATACAAACTGCAAGTCTCTTATTATGACAATCTCGTATATGAGGCATACTTTCAAATACGGCATATTGCTTCTCTAAATCATCTAATGTATAGTAATCATCATTTACAAAAAACATGTTCATTTCTCCTCTTCTTGCTGAATATGACAAAAAACATTTCTTACTAAATGTCGAAAATTTCCTTCTTCTTTATTTTTAACCTTCTTTTTTAATAAAGATTCTACATAAATTTCAGCTTTCTTATATGGAAACTCTTGTTGACGGGTAATTAAGTCTGGAAATCTCTCAATATGTTCTTCGATTAATTTCCCTACTTTATTCCAGAAATGCTTCTCTTTGTAGCCATAATGCTCTTCCATTAAAAAAGACAGCTCACTCAAATGAAATACAAATAAAGTATCCATTATTAACTCTCTCAAAGCCTCTACAGAAGACATCCAGTAATAGTCATCTTCAGGTGCATCTTTATACCGCTCATGTATTTCTTCAAAAGATGGAACAAGACTGGCATCTGCTAAAAACCCTTCTGTATACTCTACACTCTCATGGAAGTCACGTAATATGACACGAGTTGGCCAGCCGTTTTTATGTAGTAAAACCATATTTTGTGCATGGGCTTCTACTGCAATACCGTGCGCTGCAAGTAAATGCCATACTGGAAGAACACTCACTTTAATAAATTGCTTTAACCAGTTATCACTTCCATAGTTTTTAAGCCAATCATCTATAAACAGGTTTCCATCTTTTTCAATCATCATTAAGGCAGTAAACGGCACTGCTTCTTCCCCGTCTTGAATATAAGCTCTAATACTCTCTCTCCATATCACTCCAAGCTGACCATCTAATTTCTCTTCTTCTGCTTCAAAAATCATACCTGCATATTCTTGAAGAATGACAAGAGACGCTTCTTTTTGCAAATATGGGTCTTTTTGAATCACTTTTTGAATCCAGCTTGAAATATGAGGAGCAGCACAAATAGAATGGGAAGCTAATTTTCTTAGAGAAGATGTATTCACCATGTTCATAGAAAATTTCATATAGGCCTTTTCTGGATATGCAGCATTCCACAAAGTACGAACAGACTGGGTAGCCCGGTAAGGATCTCCGCTTACATCCAAAGGCAGAATATGTCTCGTCTTCATATATTTCACTAACTCAGGCTTCATAGTTTCCCACTGCCAAGGATGAACAGGAAGAAATGTATAATGATCAAAAGTTCCTCCCATGCTCTCAAGCTGCTTTAAAAGTTCCTCCCACATGAAGGAGCCCAGCTCTTCTTTAAAGAAGTCCTGTTCATCTCCGCAGATAGCTGTTTGAATAAGACTTCTCCTGACCGCTATCCATTTTAAATGAAAAGCTTGCTTTGCCTCTGGGCCATATTTTTTATGATCTTCTATTGTGAAGCCAGTTCTAGACTTAAAGCATGGATGATAAGGATGGCCTTCCATAATCTCTGATTCTAATTCTTCATAAGCAGATTTTCTTCGGGAAGCAGGCTGTGGCAAATGAAGTTCATTCCAGCTGCAGAGCTTAATCGTCTGGCTCAGTTCATTTATCAAACGTAATTTATGCTCTCCATCACGGATAAGTTCTCCCGCTAGCTCCTCAATCGTCGCTTCCACTAAAGAGTGGTCTTGGCATTCCTTAAAAATGCTGGCTTCTTTTATCCGAATGCGATCAAACGCTGTTCTCCTTCCTTCACAACGATATGTGCGATTTTCCCCAAAGAGATAGAAAATAGAATAAGAATCTGCAGTCTCTGTTTCTTTATACTTAATAATGCCTTCGAAAATCATTGCCTCTACTAATTGCCTTTTTACTCTTTTTTCTGCCTTTTTAGAGTAAGCCAGATGTTGCGGTTGCATACTGTTCCTCCTTATGACAAACAACAAAAGGATTTTTGATGTAAGTGTATACTGCTTGTTCAAGCTCGGCATTTAGTTCATCTACATCATGAAAACGAGTTAATAAATTCGCTTTATACGCCAGCTTTTCACGTTTTAAAATCATATTGACAAATGTTTTCCCTGATCCTGTTAAGTCCTTTTCAAGCACATATAGCTGCTTTACACACCATTCTATTAACTGCTCCTCTTCCAGAAGATTGTCAGATCCAAAACGATGAATCACAGAGAAGAGCTGATTCATGAATAAATAATAAGTAAACCTTTCCTGAATCAGAGAGTCTTCATAGAAAAGCTCTGGTGTCTCGAATAAAGAAGGCTCGATAACACAAAGAGTGTCCTCATATAATTTAGATAGATAATATCCCTGATTATCCCGATAATAATAAGTCTCCGGATAGCCAGAAGAAATATCCAAAACACTATTTTGCTGATGAGCTTCAAGCGCAATACCATGTTCATCATACAACCGGATGAGCGGCTCGACAGCACATTTCCAATAATTCCCAAACCAACTAAAGCTTATTTCCTCTAATGACCTGGATTCGGACTGTGCTATTGTTGAAATGAGCTTATAAAGTCTTGATTTCTCATTTGGCAGAGGGTCTTGTACAATCGCTGCAATTGAGCTGACTCCCTTATCCTGATCCTTTTGAAATACATTCGACCGAATAATAACTTCGAACCCTGACTCTGACTGGCCGGGAAAGTTTACAGTAATATAAGCCGGATCATCTATTATTTGGAAATAGTTCCCTTCCCCAATGAAAGTAAGTTTCTCCATTAATTCAGCCATTACTACTCCGGCTTTCAGTTCATGATTTCGATTCACTCGTAAAGAGTTTGTTACTTTTACTGGAATCGAAAATTTATACATCCATTCTTCTTCCTCGCTATACACCGTTCTTAAAGAAGATGTTGCTGTATAAAAAGGCCCCATTAAACCTAAGTCCTCAATCAGCCCCTCTTCTATCCCTTGTTTTACATATTGCTGCTGCAGGAGCCACTGGGCTTGGAGTGGATGCATTGGAATGAAACAATATCCCTCTTCCATCTCTAATTCAGGGCAAGACTTCCATAATGACTGATAGATTAATTCACTAGTACTCTTCCTTAAAACAGATGACTCTTGCACAATTGTCTGGTCAACTTGAAAATAGTGAAGCTGAAAAGAACCTTGAAGCTCCGGAGCAAATCTCTCATGCTGCCAATTTGCCATTCCTTGTCTGCTTTTAGGTGTTGGATGAAACCAATGTCCAAAAAGCAGTGACTGTTCTGTTTCTATAAATGTACTTTTTTCTAAGTGAATATTTTTTTCATCTTCCATTCTATTTTCGATATAATTTGCCATCGTTTGATAGCTTTCAATTAACCTGAAAATCAGTTCATCAAAATGGGAAACAAATTCAGGACAGCCATTGGATTTTGCCATCAGATGAAGCTCTTGGATAAGAGTAACCATAATAGTTAACCTGTCTTCCTGATACCATTCTTTGTCTTCCTCACAATACTTAAGGGAAACTCCAAACTCATGTCTTCCTACAAGAGAATGATAATTAACGCTAATAGCAAGGCTGATTGATTGCTGTTTCAAATACAGTTCTAGTATATATTGGTCTGAAATAAGTACTGATGAACGCTTTCCTTTTATCCACTCTTCTTTCTCTGTCCAATGCCCTCCTTGTACTTCACGTACATAACTATTTACAAATGCTTGAAATGTTGCATTTTCTGCAATACGTTTAGCTGACTGGTTCATATTCCCATCCCTTCCATGAATCTTTTTCCCTATAAACGATAACTATTCTCAGTTATTAGTAAAAAAATACCTTTTTCCTATTTCTTTTTTCTTAGTAATTGATAACTATTCTCAATAGCTATTAAAAAAGAATCTTTCTATAATTAAGAAAGAATAAGGGGAATTTCTAATTATTAAAGTCGTTAAACAAATATAGCTATACGGTCCAGATGACATTTTCTTCTGTCTCTCACATTGCTAAAAAGCAATTATCTTGCTGAATGAATCTTATGTATTTTTATTTCTCACTTCGATATTCTTTTTGACCGAGCATATGATAAACTTCCTGCTTACTATCTATAATAAAAGAAGGAGATGGCTTGCCTCGGTTAGCACGATGGCCTGCTAAATGGACTTCACTTGTCTCCCAGGCTTTCCAATCATCTTCTGATTCCCAGCGAAGCATGACTACTACTTCTTCATTTCCTTTCCGCTGCTTTTTCTTTAGTACACTAAGATCGATAAATCCTGGCTGCTCTTCAATAATTCCCTCACCTGCAAAGCGCTCTACCATTTTCTCTGCATTGCCCTCTGTTACAGTAATTGTTTTTAATTGAATAAACATTTCCTCACGCCTTCTCTAAAATTTTGATTATGGTATATATTATAGTTGATAACGATTATCATTTTCAAGTTAAATTTTATTATTTTTCAAAATTTTCTAATATCATTCACTCAATGAGTCTGGAGAAATAGGTTATATTTGCATATAAGACAGAAGAAAATTTAATTCCTCCACTTATAAAAATTATGTTATTATAATAAAGTGATAACGTACTAAAGTATTATGATAATAAATTAAGGTGGGTTTTTTACTATGAAGCGTTTAACAACTATGATTGTGGCAATCGCTGCAGTTTTTGCCCTTCTTACAGGATGCGGTTCAAATTCGGCGGAAAAAGATAACACATTAGTTATCGGAGTCGATGATCATTTTGCTCCTATGGGCTTCCGTGATAAAGACAATAACCTTGTCGGCTTCGATATCGATTATGCTAAAGCTGCTGCTGAAAAAATGGGAAAAGAAGCAAAATTCCAAACGATTGACTGGTCAACAAAAGAATCAGAGTTAAGCAGTGGACGAATTGATCTCATTTGGAACGGTTATACAATTACAGATGAGCGTAAAGGTAAAGTGCTTTTTACAAAGCCTTATTTAGAAAATGCACAGGTTGTTGTTACTCTAGCTAATTCTAAAATTGAAAAAATTAACGATTTAGCAGGAAAAGTGATCGGTCTTCAATCTCTTTCTTCTGCTTCCGATGCACTTGATAAAAATCCTATCAAATCTAAAATTAAGTCGGTTGCTGAATATAAGGACAATGTTCTAGCTTTAAGTGATTTAAAAACAAAACGTGTAGATGCAGTTGTTATTGATGAAGTAGTCATTGACTACTATATGTCAAAAGAAAAAGGGAAATTTAAACTTCTTAAAGGTTCTCTTGCACCGGAACAATATGGTGTAGGTGTGAAAAAAGGAAACGATGAATTATTAAAAGATCTTCAAAAAGCACTTGATGAGATGAATGAAGACGGCACTGCCGCTGAAATCTCTGAAAAATGGTTTGGAGAAAATAAAGTATTACATTAAACAGACTAAAGCAAATTATAAAACAGGATTTCCTCGGAAACCCTGTTTTGTTTTTGGAGGAATCCTTTCATGTTAGATTATATAAATACAATTATTAAACCAATGCTAGAAGGCGCACAGATGACAGTTCTTCTATTTTTAATTGCCATTGTCGTCTCTATTCCTTTAGGTTTCTTGCTCACATTAGCTGTAAAAAGCAGCATTAAACCTATATCCTGGCTTGCGCAAGTATATATCTATTTAATGCGTGGTACACCGCTTCTATTACAGCTGTTAATTATATGTTTCGGTCTTCCGTTAATTCCAGTGATCGGTGAATATTTAATTCTTGACCGCTTTGTCGCTGCTTGTTTAGGTTTTATTTTAAACTATGCAGCATATTTCGCAGAAATTTTCCGGGGCGGCCTTTTAGCAATTGATAAAGGGCAGTACGAAGCGACACAAGTACTCGGTTTAAATAAGTGGCAGACGACAACAAGAGTGATCATCCCTCAAATGTTCCGTATTGCCCTTCCTGCTGTTTCCAATGAATCTGTTACGCTCGTAAAGGATACAGCGCTCCTTTACGCGGTTGCTGTACCTGAATTGCTTCACTATGCCCAAACAGCAGTAAACCGTGATTTTACAATTGCACCATTTTTCATTGCAGGTATCATTTATCTTATTATCACGTTCTTGTTAACAATGCTCTTTAAATGGCTTGAACGACGTTACAGATTTGAATAGGAAGGAGTAGTGAAATGGCTATCATAGAAGTATCTAATCTAAAGAAATCATATGGCACATTAGAAGTGCTTAAACAAATCACTTTCAATGTAAATAAAAATGATGTCATAGCAGTAATAGGCCCTTCCGGATCAGGAAAAAGTACAATGCTCCGCAGTTTAGCACATCTGGAAGAAATAAATGGCGGCAGTATTTGTATTTCAGGTGACTATCTCGTAAAAGATGGAGTTTACCCGAGACAGCAGGAAATTAAACAAATTACAGCGAAGATGGGAATGGTATTCCAGCATTTCAACTTATTTCCCCATCTGACAGTTAAACAAAATTTAGAGCTTGCCCCTAAATTAGTAAAGAAAGAATCACCTGCATCCCTGGAGAAACGAAGCATGGAGCTATTAACAAAAATCGGGCTTGCTGACAGAGCATCAGCATATCCTAACAAGCTGTCAGGTGGTCAAAAACAAAGGGTGGCTATCGCCCGTGCCCTTATGATGAACCCGGAAATCTTACTATTTGATGAACCTACTTCTGCTCTTGACCCGGAATTAACTGGAGAAGTTCTTCAAGTAATGAAAGAATTAGCAGAGGAACAAATGACAATGATCGTTGTTACACATGAAATGGGCTTTGCAAAAGAAGTTGCAAATAAAGTCGTATTTATGGATAACGGAGAAATCGTTGAATCCGGTCATCCGGATGAGTTATTCAGTAATCCTCAATTCGAACGGACAAAGGCTTTTTTAAGCAGAAGTTTAAAATAAATATAAGGAAAGAGGCATTTCATAGACAAAAATGCCTCTTTTTTATTCCCTCCTATCATTTCTAATTCTTCTATCCTAAATTAACTAGAAATTTATATATCCATGTTGACATAAATAGGACTTTTGTTTTACTATAAAACTCAATAGCAAATCAATTGAAAGATTGAGACGCAAAACCACAGGTCTAAGGTTATAGAACTATGACGGCTGGGTTACCGTAATTTATTCTTACTTATAAAGATAAATCGTAAAGGGGCATTTACTATGTTCAAAAAAACTTTCTTTTCTATTAACCTCAGTTTTTTACTTCTTCTCACTTACTGTTTCCCTGCGAATGGACAAACAGATAATCCGCTCATGGGCGTTAACAGCTACTCTATTTTTTACGATCATGTAGATGATGCAAAAGTCAAACAGCTTAGTAAATATGATATGGTTGTCATCGAACCACATGGAATTACAAAAGAACGTGTTGCTGCTATTAAAGAAAAAGGTACACTTACTTTAGGCTATATTAGTATTATGGAACTCCAAACATGGGACGAAGAATTTGTCGCAAAAGTTCAAGACAGTGATTATTTACGTGTAAACGGCGAAAAGGTCTATGTTGAAGACTGGGACACGTATTTAATGGATATAACAAATGAACATTATCAGCAGCTTCTGCTTGATGAAATTCAGGAAGAGATTGCCGGAAAAGGATTTGACGGTATTATTTTAGATACTGTAGGAGATATAGATGACTTCTTTTATAAAAAAGATGAAATTGCAAATCCATTAAGACAAGGCTATGTTGAGATTTTGCAAAAGATTAAAAACCAGCATAGTAATTTACTCCTTCTTCAAAATTGGGGCTTCAAAACATTGGAAGCGTCTTCAAAGAACTACATTGACGGTATTATGTGGGAAGGCTTTGATAAAGGGAGACTAGAAACAAATGAATGGGGTCAAAATTGGATTAGTTATTTTAAAAACCTTAAACAACAGGAACACATTGCAGTCTTTACTGTTGCTCCAGACAGTAAAAGTGTAAACTACAGCCGCAAACAAGGCTTTGTTCCTTATAAACATGCGAGCAGTATTTATAACTGAATAATGAAAAAAGGGCTGCCTCCTGATCAAAAGATCCATGGGCAGCTCTTTTTATTAAGCAGCATAATCTCCGTTATATTGAACAAGGGATACATCTTTTACCCCTTCTATTTCTGATAATTTATGGACAAAAGCAGTGTTATCTACTTTAAGTTTCACTTTCAATGTAAGTTCTATCCAGTTATTACGGATGATTTTTGATTTAAGATCATAATTAAATTTCACGAGCTGATTTTTAATTTCCTGCTCTGCTTTTTCCTCATAATGGATGATTAACAAGTAAGTTATATCTTTCCACTTCTTTTTAGAAAGAATATAGACAGCAAGAGCGATAAATAGTGAACCAAAGATTGCAACTGGATATATACCAGCACCAACAGCAATACCTACTGAAATTGACCAGAACATAAATACAATATCAAGAGGATCTTTAATAGCTGTTCTAAATCGAACGATACTAAGCGCCCCAACCATACCTAATGATAAGACAATGTTTGTGCTAATTGTCATAATGACTAAGGAAGTAATCATTGTCATAAGCACGAGTGTAATATTGAAATTATGACTGTAGACAACACCTTGAAATGTTTTTTTATAAACATAGTAAATAAATAGTCCAATAAAGAAAGCAGTGAATGTGCCTAAGAAAATATCTATTATAGAAACACTTGTGAAAAGATCTGAATTTAAAATACTCTTTTTAATAATACTGTCAAAAGTAATTTGATCGTCCATACTTCTAGTTCCTCTCTCTATTACTTGTAATACATCATACCAGCTTCCCTGCAAATGACATATTTCGAAATTGCTGAGCGATGATGACTATCAAGCTGAAGAATATTACGAATATAATCAGGTAAATAAGAGTTAAATTTTACTTCCATAATCATTAATGGAAATTTTAATGCTTCAACAGTGACTATGTTTGGGTCGAAAATATCTAAAGAATTAGCAGCAAAACTTAAATATTTATCAAATGTAATACGGACGTCTTCAATATCTTCCATATAAGCCTCCCGTACATAATCAACGATAATTTTCGGAGTCATATGCTGGCTTCTTAAATACAGATAGAAATCCTTTGCAACTGGGTTATTCTTCTCTCTTAAAAAATCATAATCCCATGATAATATCTTCTCATACTCTGCTTTTGTTATAGATACAGACTCTTTATTAATCAGCTCACCATAACGATTCTTTTTCTCAAGCTTGATAATACTGTCACTGCCATTATAAATTCGAATCCGAAATTTTTTCCGCTTGTAAATTCCATAACTTTTTTCATATAGATCATTATCTAATAGATTATCAAAATAAAGGCTCCTAATATGATAGCCATCATCATTGACCATATTCTTATCTTTTTTTAATACCATTTGCAGCTTTTCACGCAATATTTCATATTCATCTATATTGATATAAAATTTTAATTCATGACGTAATCTTTTCATTATTTCACCACTATTTTCTTCATGCCAAAATATGTTATATCTCCATCTTCATACTGGTCGAAAGCTTTTTGCTCATTTCCTTTTTTATCTTTAGCGACAGCTCTCCAATAATATGTTCCCGCTGCCAGTTTATTTAATCGAATCTCTGTCTCAACCATATTCTTTTTCTCATAAATAACAGTGGAGAATGCTGGATCTTTGCTAATTTGAAACAGATAAGTAATATCGTCACCTTGTATATCATAAGAGCTGTCCCATATAAAAACAGATTGCTTATTCTCAATAAAATGATCTCCTAAGAAGAACGGCATTGGTTTCTCAAGATTCCGATAATAAGTATCTTTATTAATTTTTGAATCATTTACAATCCCGTAATATACTTCTTTATGATCAGAAGCATTTATAGATAAATAATTTTTATCAGGTGCTCTCTTTACAAACTGACTAACAGTTGGGTAGTATTCATCTAGTAATTTCTTCGTCTGCTCAGGAGTAACAATATTAGAAATCTCCTCTATCTTTTTCGATAATGCCTCCACATTTTTAGGGTCTTTAAAAAACCTTTTATGAAGTATTGATCCCCAGTAATTAGATAATCCATTTTGCCATTCAGGTATTTCACTTTTCTCTTCTTTTTTTGATGAAGACTTCCATGTACCATCATAATCCCAAGGGATAAAATACCATTTACTTGAATTTAAAGGCTTGTACAAATAAAAGTTCTGGGTCATAATATCATGATTGCCCATAAGTATATTCGTTGCAATCCATGTTAAATAATTCTCTTTATCAAAATACCGATTTACGACATCATTAATATTTAAAGAATAGTCATTTACCTCATCCAGCATATTTAACAATGCTCTATGATCTTTACTTCCCTTAATTTCTAAAATACTTTCAAAATCTTTTTTCTTAAAGCTTGGATCATCCTCTAATTTAAGCTGATCCGGATAACGGTAAAATTCAAAATTTACTGCTTTATATAAATTCCCGTTAGAATCAAGTCCATGGGTTGCTAAATATCTTTCATTTGCCTGTTCAATATGCGTGTACATTCCATAATCTACAAATTCAACATTTGATTGTTTATTAGTCAAATCCTTTATATACAAATGCACAAATTGTGTGCGCATACTGCTTAAATTAGGGATAAGAGTAAAATAATCGAATGACAGCTTATTTCTCACTCTCGTTCCATCATAAGGATGTTTATTTAAATTAAGCGTCTTCTGTCCCCGCCAAAGCCCTGCCTTATCATAGAGCTTAATTTTAAATGATTTTTGCGAAGCGACCCTTGTTGATTTTCCTCTAAGCTGGATGGAAGCATTAACGTCTGGTTCATCAGAACCGAAAGAGCCCTTGTTTATCCCTTTTTCTGTTTCCTCTTCAATTTTAATATCTAATTTTGGTGAATCTTCTTCATTATTATGAATACTGTACCAATTATCCAGCTCATAGAAAGTCGCTCCATTATTAGGAGAAATCGTAACATAAAAGGTCACAATAGAACTTTTATCTTCAAATTCATATAATCTGGAATCATCTTCTATTCCATAAGCTTCCTCTTCTGTATGTTCTTTTTGAAACGAAACTTTTTTATCCGCATTCTCCCTATCTTCGTTACAAGCCGCTGTAATAAATAAACAAAATATGAGAATGATCCATCTAAACTGCTTATATATCATGATAAATCCCCCAACTTATTATTAGAAATATTATTAAAGTTCTGATCAATCATCCTTCTCTTTCGCTATAAGTGGCTGTGAACAAAATGTATAGTAATCAATGTTATTTAAATAATTAGTCAGTTTCCGTAAACCGAAAAGCAGACTAATAAAGGCAGCAATAAATACCGAAAAACCATTAATATTAAAAAGAAAAGAAAAAAGCGTCAAAACCATACTGCCAATTGTATAAATCACAACTGTCCAATTTGCTCCTTTTTGGTCATCATAATAAAGTAAAAGAAGAACAATTGTATACATGATAATAAAAAATAAATATCCAAGAACTAAAATAATAAAAATTTGAATTTGATCAAAGCTCATCCCCAATAATGGCAGGAACTTTAAACCTAGGGCAACAGAGAGGATTGCCATGATTAACTGAATCTCTGCAATAAATGTTAATTCTAAGGAAAGAATCTTAAACATATCTTTTTTAGCTAATAAAATGTCCTTCAATGGAGAAGAATTTAAAATCCGATTATAATACGTTTTATAAGCCGTATAGAAATTAGTCTCTAATGAGACAACAAATAAAACCATAGCCGGGAGGACACTTAAGTAAGCATAAAAGACAGGTACGTCATAAAATGGTGCTATAACAAATGTATCTGCGACTACATGCTGGAGATCACCTTGCCAAACGATAAGATTATGTCCATATAGCCCCAATGTATATAAAAAACCACATAAAAAAAGGATCGGATATTTTTTCAAATAAACTAAGAAATTAAAATATTGATAGTTATTCACTTTGAAAAAAAGACGAATATACTTTGTAAACCTTACAATCATAAAGAAAAATCCAATATTCAGGCAGGTGATCATAACCACAGCACTATTCAAGTGAAAGAAGTAAGTGCAAATAAATATGGCTATTCCCGAAATTGCTACACCGACAACAAAGCTTTTCACGATTTTCATATAATCTTTTAAAGCTGACACATAGATACATTGAATCCATACAATAATCAGTTCAATAAAGAATATATAAGACATGAATTTAAATGTTAAATCTAAAGGTGAGCCAGCTAAAAAAAGAAAAGCACAAATGCCTCCTATTGTCACACAAATACCGATAACTCCATACATAGAAGAAAGGATATTTTCATATTTCTCTATAAAAATTTGATCTGAAACATATCTTGATACAGTAAAACTAAAACCACCTGTAATAATTTGCGAAAAAATGAGCGCATATTCTGATGCAGCCAAAAAAAGCTCCCTCTCCCCGTAGGGTGCATTCGCATACAACAGTAATTGCTGGGCAACAGTCATAAGTAAAATACATAATGCAAGCGGGCCAACTGTTACAATTGCAGAATAGCCGTATGCACGAATATTAGCTAATAGCCCCCGTCCATTAAACATCTTCTTTAGTTGAAAACCTATACCAGCCATTTATTATTCACCATATCTTTATAAAGTTGTTGATACTGCTCAATAAATTGTTTCTTTGAATAGAAACCTATCACCCGTTCTCTCCCCACAGCTCCCATTTTCTCTCGTAATTTTTCATCTCGGCACAGCTGAATAATAGCCCAGGACATTTCGACATATTGCATAACTGGAACGACTATTCCAGCTCGTCCCAAATCATCTTGCTCTCCCATCAGTATTCCTCTGCAATTACCTACATCTGTTGCTACAAATGGTTTTTTACAAGCCATCCCTTCAAGCAGTACTAATGGCTGTCCTTCACTTATACTTGATAATACAAGCACATCCATATCCTGAATATAATCTTTCACATTTACTTCACCGGTAAAAATGACATCTTTCACCTTTAAATTTTCCACTAACTGAATACATTCTTCATAGTATTCCTCATCTTCCTCTGTCGGGCCCATAATATAAAACTTTGCGTGTTTTATTTCCTCTTTCACAAGTGCAAAGCTTTGTATCATCGTTTTAATATCTTTAATCGGAACAATCCGTACGATTGCTCCGATATTCATCCCTTTTGATTCTCCGCTTTCTCTTTTAGAGATGTGCAAGAAATCTTCTGCATTTACTCCATTAGGTATGATAGAAATCTTCTTTATTGGACATCCCAATTCTACTTGTATTTCCTTATTTCTTTGAAATAGAGTAATAACTTGATTAGCCAGGTCGTAAGCACCATTTGATAAATTATAAAAATACTGAATCCATAAATCTTTAAAATATCCCTTTACCCACCGTGCTTTAATAATTTCCTCTTCTCTTTCACGAGTGTAAATTCCATGCTCTGTAAGAATAAAAGGTTTTTTATGCAAATGCTTTCCTAAACTTCCGATGATTCCGGCATAACCGGTCGATACACTATGATAAAGATCTGCTTCTGGAACCGGATGCTTCATGCAAAGAAACAATGGCAGAATCATAGACCTTAATGACCAGAACATTTCTGTAAATGGAACTTGATCATATTTTTCCAGACAAATTTCATGGACAATATCAAAGAAATCTTTGCTTTTTAAAAAATGAATAGCTGAATCGATTTTATCTCCTGACAGGACAGATAATAATGTATCCCAATCAGGATCATTACTGTCCAGTAATGATTTAAAAGCCTCTCTTTCCTCCATTGTTAAATGATAAACATGGCCCCATTTCTCTTCTTCATCTGGAAAATCGTCGAAAAATATTTCCTCAATATGAACAATATTGGAAGGCAGTTTATATTTAAATTTCCCTTTTGCCTTCTTTTCTGCCCCTATTGCATAAATAATAAATTCATATTCCGGCATATTCGTTATTAATGTCTGAATCCAGCTTGACACTCCACCTGTGACATACGGATATGAGCCCTCAGCAATAATACAAATCTTCATATTAATTACCTAGTCCTATCTCAATTGTTTCTTGCGCCGCTTTTACTAAATAAACATCTTTATCTATTTTCTGAATTTCACAATTTTCAATATCTGCTATTTTCTTTTTCGTTCTAAACAGGAAATTCATTTCACCCGCAAATCGATCGATTGTAATAAAAATACGATTGTCTTTTTCTTTTATATAAATATCAGCAGCTAGATAGTTTGCCAGCTGATTGCTTGCCTCTTTCGCTACCATGCTTTGCAGCCAAGGATAGTTAGTATAAGTATGATGAAGCAGCTGATCATATTCTTTTTCCAGCTCACTCCATTTCTTATTACTTGACCTTTGTTCGTCTAATACATCATCCGGGTGAATAAAATGAGAAAATACACCTAATGAAGTAACACCATTTGCTATAATCCATTCCATCTTATTCGTATAATGATATCCAGATGTTATTCTTGGAAGGTGAAGAAAAACTCCGGCCTTTTCAAACTCCTGTACAGTTGTATATTCAATATCATCTGTTAAATATAAAGATGATATTGTGTTGATAGACGGAATAGCATTATGAAGTGCTGCTTTTCCCACTTCATCAATCCGATTGGAAGGCGGAACATATGTTTTCATATCATAATTCGGAAACAGCTCTTTCATATAATCTTCTGTTGTATTTAATGCTCCCTCCATGTCTTTCTGATTTTTCCAGGCATTATATCCTAAATCCTTAACTGCTTTCGCATTGACTGTTAACGATTGGTGATTGTACCCATGTATTCCAATTTCTCCACCCATCTTTAACAGCTCCCTGCCATATTGAATGAAATTATTCCTTTGCTGCTCTTTCGTTTTATAAGGTGGAGTAATTTTATCATCATACGTTTGAATAACTAACCCGGTATATTTCACATCATATTTTGCAGCCATTTTCAGCATATCCGGCCACCAGATATCTCGGTAAAAGCTTGGAATATCCCTCTGATATTCATCATAAATCTGTTCATTTCTTCCTTCAGGAACCGGTGCAGGAAAGTCATCAATATAGGCAATTTTCATATTCATAATCGGATAAATATAAGTCTCGTTTAACATACTGAGAGCACCTGAAATAAGACCTCGGTTTTCCTTTGTTCCGAGTATTGACCCATTAAAGACCATGAATTTACCCTCTCTATAGGAAACATCCCATAATAATGGAATCTGATCGATTGATTTTGCATAAATAGTACATCTATCTTCTAAACCTACAGATAAAGAAGAGTTCTCTGCAATCTCCTCTTTCTTCATCACTAAATGATCTGATTTCACTAAAACATTAGAAGTAAGTTCCATACCATCAGGGTTAATAAACTCTCCTATTTCGTAGATTCCTAATTTCCGATATAAATTCTCTAAAGATCCATTTATCTCAGGCCGAATAGCAAAGAAGACTTTACCACCTTCTGCCACATATGCTTCTAATACACTAAGATGATTTAATTGACCGATTTCTTCAAAAGCTATAATAATATTTTTATACTTATCAAATGAGACTGGAACATTGTCTAATGTAACAACATCTGTTTCTTTCTTCATATAATCTAAAGTTCGAATAATATTATCTTTTAGAAAAACACTGTATGAATTCTTATCATTATAAATTAATAAATATTCTTCAGTTTCTAAGTTTCTAATAGTTTCTTCCGTTAATTTTTTAACACTCTCCTCATCTGTATGAATGTCTAAAACCCCCCTGTTAGGCAAGAAACTCAGCATATAATTAGAGTTTAAAACACTTAACAGTAGACCAATTATTAAAACAAATATAATAATAAGATAAACTGTTTTTCCTAGTCGAAATTTAATATCCATTTTTATCACCGTGCAGCCAGAATCTTATTTTGTTTAAACCTTGTGGAGAAAGCTTTACCGGGGAGTCTCTAAGCATTTGCAAGATTTCATGAAATTTTGATTGATTCTTTAATTTATAATACAGTTTCATAGATGAAAAATAAGCTTCTTCCTCAGCACCGCAATATTTTAAAAAAGCGTGACTATACGTCTCGGCACGCTCCAGCTCTTCTAATTCAAGAGCACAGTTAATAATTTCTACATAGTATTCTTTTTCACGAGGAGCTAGTTCAATCATATTTTCGAGGAGCTGCAAATACTGATATAGATATTGTTTTCTTGTCCTATCATCTAAAAAACCAATGTTTACATACTGCTTAATAACGTTTGCATAAGAGGCTAATCGTTCCAGTTCATTTGGAAACCTTTCTACTTCATATTCCAGCTGCTGGATAGATTTCAGCAGCTGCCCCTTCGTATCTTGGATTGCTGTGGCTGCATAATGGGAGGTTTCTGTATCCTCGTTCTGAAGGGCAGTTTGAAGAATATCAATCTTATTAGATGTTTCATTTTTTAATATATTCATTAATACTCTGCGTTTTGTCTGATTATCATTTAATAGAAGAGCATCTCTTACCGGAACAATATTTGTCTCTTTTTCTACATCTACTCTGCTTAGAATTTCAGACGTTTCTTCTCCCTTCTTGATCAAATCATCAGGCAGATAGTGTTTTTCATCCTTCTTCTGATGAAACATAAAATAGAGGAGCAATAATCCGATAAGAGGACAAAAAAGACCTATTAAAATCTTCATGATAATATTCCGATCATCTTTCCGATACTGAATGATCAAATAGAGAAGCGTCACTATATAATAAATAAAAAGTATACTAAACATACATATCTTCCTCTTGAAAATACTGCATATCAACAAAAGAACGGAATCGGTTAAGTGCTATTTTTGCATTTTCCTTACTCGTATTAGATAACAGCATCCAATATGTTCCACTTTCATCCAAACCTATATAATCTGTATCTCTTAAGGAAGCGGTAATCTTCATAATTACTTCTCTCATTCCTTCTACTTCATTAATTTTTATTAAAGAATATGGGATATTGAACTGTTCTTTTGCCTTTTGTTTACTTTTTAAAGCTTTATGAAAATACTCTGTTTTTAAAACGGCTGTACCTTCAATATAGCGCTCATGAGATGTGGCATCTGCATAATCTAATGCTCTTGTAATAGAGGCAGTAATTAAATTTGTAACAACGTGAAATAAATTCTCATGATAAAGTGTCAAATGTTCTAAATCAATGTCATTAATACAGATGACAGCTACAGCACGGTCTCCTTTCTGGATTGGTGCAATCATCATTGGCAATTCCGGCTGCAAACGGCGATTAATAAAAAATTCATTCTCCGATACAGCTTTTGTAAATGGTCCGTCTGATTGTATTTCTATAGAAGACGGAAATATAGAATTAGTATTATTAGATTTGGAAACAAGCCTTAAAAAACGTTCACCCTGACCCACCAAATAAATAGATGCTTCTTTCGTCTTCATTATTTGCTCTAATACACTAATTACCCCGTTAAATACTTCATCGGGTTCTAAACTGTCAATCTTCTTAATGATTGTGTATATTTCCCCGACACTGTCTTCAGAATAGAGAATTTGATTTTGCAGTTCTTCTTTTACTTTTCTCGTTTCCGTATAAATATCATCAAGCAATTGATACTTTTCTTTAAACAATTCTAATTCATTTACTGCATTCTCTTCTCTTAACTGTCTGCGGTCAATGATATATCCGATGAGCAGTCCTAAAAACAAGTAAATCGAAAACTGCATTAAAGTGTGATGATCTGTAAATAACGCGATGAACTCTCTTCCGTTAGCTAACCCCTGCCAGCTATATAACAGGATCGATAGGCTACAAGCAAGTATAGCCTGGACTTTCCCAAATGTAATTCCAACTATGAGAATATACACGAGTAATAAATCAATATTGTAGAAAAAATCTCCCATTTTCATATATAGAAAAGAAATAAACATAAATATAAGAATATTTTCAAAGTAAGGAAGATACTTTTTATCCCATTTATCGAACGGAATGATCGCTTTTCTTTCTTCTTTATAAGCCGGCTCTTCTACATTCCTTTTTGCATAATCATCTTCTGCCTTAAACCACTTATATGTTAGCTCTAACCCTTCCTCTATTGAATACTTAGGTACCCAGTCAACTTCTCGTCTTGCTTTCCTGTTATCCAGTCTGGAACGTTTTATTGTGATTCTTTTGGCATCTTCATAAATAACGTCCTTAACCTGCTCCATTTTTCCAAGACAATGTACTAATTCATTAACACTTGTCTCAGTATTTGTCGAAAGATTTATCAAGCCGGAAACATCACTTAGTACAGCACGGAACACAGCTTCTGCTACATCTTCAACATAGATAAAATCACTTGTCTGTTCACCATCACCCGGCACCACTAATCGTTCTTTATTAAGCACTTTCTTTAACAATATTGATATAATACCGGCTTCCCCTGCATCCCTTTGTCTCGGACCATATACATTAGAAAACCGGAAACAAAGTGTATCCAGTCCATAAAGCTCTTGCCACTGCTCACAATAATATTCTCCAATCCCTTTACTCATTCCGTATGGAGAAATTGGCTTGCATTTTGATTGTTCATTTAAAGGTATTTCCTTATTATCACCGTATACAGCTGATGATGAAGCAAACACAAATTTCGAAACACTGTACTTTTTAGAGAACTGCAACATGTTGATAAGCCCTAAAACATTCATTCTCGAATCTTCAGCTGGACTTTCAATGGATTGATTGATATCTGTCTGTGCAGCTAAATGAATAACTGCATCAAATTTATTCGTTCTAAATATTTGTTCACATTGCTCATCTTCAATATTAAGCACATAGTAACGATGTTTAAATTGTATATTGCTCTTTTTCCCAGTAGAAAGATTATCAAGGATATGGACTTCATGTCCTTCCTTATAAAATTTTTCAGCTATAAAGGAACCGATAAAACCGTATCCCCCTGTAACTAATACCCTCACAGCTATCTCCACCCTTAAGGTATATTGCTAACTCCCTTTACCATCATCCATTTATCGAAAGTTTTCTATTAAATTAGAACTTTTGCTTCAATTAATAACTAAAAAAATCATTTTCTCTATGAATACAGTAACAAATTTAAAAGAGGTCAACAATGAACTTTTGACTCATAGGCTAAAGTTACATAGGCTATATTTCTTAATTCAGTCATAAAATAGTATGAAATATGCAACTATACAAATTCTAGACAATTTAGTGGTTAAACTTTACTCAGTTCCCCATATATAAATGAAGAGGCATTTCAACGGATAAAATGCCTCTTTTCTTAGCTTATAAATACCCCTATTTGAAAGTCTTTGGCATCACTACAGCGACGACCTCTCCCTTGGCACATAACGTATTATTTGCAAATACTTCTGTATCGATCTTCCATCTCTTCGGATGAATTTCTGTAATTTTCCCAACAGCCTTTAATGTTATATTGTGCGGAGTCGGTTTTATAAAATCTACTTTTAGTGATGCGGTTACAAAACGAGGCGGTTCTATACCGTCTTCCGGCTCATATCCGTTTTTACGATGTAATGCGAGGGAAGCTGACCCGGTGCCGTGGCAGTCGATAAAAGAAGCAATTATTCCACCATAGACAAAACCCGGAACTGCTATATGTTCCTGCTCTGGCTTATACATAGTGATTGTCTCGTTTCCTTGCCAATATGTCTGAAAATGATGACCATTCTTGTTTAACCTCCCACATCCGTAACACCATGCGAAATCATCCGGATATACATCTTGAATGGCTTTTCCTCTGTATTCATTCACTATCTTCCCCTCCTCTTTAGATTCTAGATTATATTTATGTTTATTATTCATTTTCTATTATTTCATCTTAAAATTGCTTTACTCACAAAAAAAGGAACTGTCCGATAAGCCCTAATAAGTTTTAAAGGCTGAAAAGAAGCCCCTTCACAAAATCCTTGATTCTACTGGATTCTCATAAAGGAGCCTTTCTAAACTAATATTCACCTGTTTTCAACTAATTCATCTGCATGTGTCACTCGGTTTCTGCCTTCATTTTTAGATTCATATAATGCCGTATCAGCCTTAGCCAATATTGATATATCCGTATCTTCATCTGTGAAAGTAGCTGCCCCAATACTGACAGTTGCGAAACAATCAGCACATTTTGTCTTTTCTATTGCGGATCTTAGTTTCTCTGCTTGCTGCTTAACAGCAGCTTTATCCATATGGGGTAAAAGAATAATAAATTCTTCTCCGCCATAACGAGCTACAATATCAATTTCTCTGGAAATAGAAGTCATTATTTTTGCTAATCCTCTTAAAATCTCATCTCCTGTAAGATGACCAAATGTATCATTTATTTTTTTAAAGTGATCAACATCAATAATTAGAAGAGAAAAAGGAGATTGAGAGCTTGAAAATAGAGTAATATTCTTATTCAGCTCTTCTAAGAAATAACGTCTATTTTTCAGTCCAGTCAAACCGTCAGTAGTTGCAAGTCTCTCCAGCTCTTCGTTTAATACGATTAATTCCCTTTGCTTCATTTCCAGTTCTTCATGCAATGATTCTAATTTAACGAGTGCTTCGTTCTTATCCTCATATGCTTTCTCTATTTCCTTTTTAGATTTGCGAATTTCTTGTTCATAATCGATACGCTTACGCATATGAACAAATACACAGTCTACAAGTTCGATTCCATCACGTTCACATCGTCTTCCGTTTAACAAGACAGGTATATCCTCATCCTTACTAGATTTTAATGTAAGATAAACTTCATTTACATATCCATATAGCTGAATAAAGGGGTAAAAATATGTGTGGAAAAGAAATTTATTTGCAACTGTCATGATAGATTCAATATGCTGATGCAATAAATCATTCTGATTGTATTCAACCATATCCAAAAAGGTCTGGTTCATGTATGTTATAACTCCTTGATTTGTTACTGAAACATATCCACAAGGAGCATATTTTAACCTCTCATCCATATAGACACCTCTTACCTAAGTATGTTCCATTTAGAAAAATGAAAGATACTCTTTAATAAATCTTGTCGTTTCCTCCGGATGGCTTAAATGAGGATAGTGACCCTTTGCTTCCATCATTCGAAACGTACTATTTTTAAGATAACGATGTAAATACTCGCCGACTTCTACTGGCACAATACTGTCTTCTGCACATTGTAAAATGAGAGAGGGAACTGTAGCTTTTAATAAATCCTCTCGATGGTCTGAAAAGAAAGTAGCCTCAGCAAACTGCCTCGTAATTACGGGATCTGTTGAACAAAAACTCGCTTCCAGCTCTTGGGAGAGCATCGGTTGGTCAGGATTATTCATAGCGATAGGTGCAAGGTAACTCGCCCATCCTATAAAATTCATCTCCATCATATTTAGCAGCTCAATTACATCTCTTTCATCAAAACCTCCGGAATAGCCATTCTCATCATTTAAATAGCGCGGCGAAGGTCCAATCATAATAAGAGATTCAAAACATTCTGGTCTTTCAATAGAAGCCAGCATACCGATCATCGAACTGACAGAATGTCCGATAAATATGACCTTTTCTACATTTAACGCTTCAATAATTTCTAATAAATCAGTCTTATAACCATGTAAATTACTATACTTCTCCCGATTATACGCAGTTAAATCAGATTTCCCTGAACCGACATAATCAAATAAAACTAAGCGAAACTCTTTCTCAAAATGGGGAGTAATAAAGCGCCACATATTTTGATCACAGCCAAACCCATGACCAAAAATAATGACTTTTTCTCCTTCCCCTATGATTTTCACATTGTTACGAACGAAAATATTATTCATCAAATACCCCTCCTGATGCAGTGCTTACAAATAGACGATTGAAAGAATCATCAAAGCTTTATAATAATAAACTGTTAGAGATTATATGGAAAATTCAAGTAACATTCATCTGTTTTCTCATAATAAAGCTAGAAATTTTATGTAGATAATTAACACCAAAAACATATATTGGATATCTATAATCTATCATATTTTCCATCCCGTCTCTATTAAAATATTATTTTTGTATCCCATAGAATCTTCCTATCAATCCATACAAAAAGAGCCCCTAAAGGCTCTTTATTATATCTAATATTTATAACGAAACCCCTTTGGGATGTAAATCCTTAAAGTGTATCACTGTTTTCATCCCTTTTCCATTTCATTACTGGTTCTTCTTCATCATTCAGCTCTACTTTATTCTTCCATTTATCTTTCTCATTATCCTTTACTTCTTTTTCTTTTATACCATCAATCAGCCACTTTTTTCTTCCTGCATCGTACTTCAGTTCATAAATACATAATATAGAAGATTTATCTTCATAATTATCAAGATCCCGAACTTTTATCTTTGTATCATAAGATACTATAGCTTCAACATTTGCCGACCAATCATCATATATTTGTTTCACATCTAAATGATCCATATTCACTGTTGCACCAAGATACTGTACTTGGATTTCATCTATATAGTCTTTTACCGAATTAAAATCTTTTTCTACCAGAAAGACATTCTCTGTCACACGCTCTGTCACGTTTGTTAAAGCTTTCTTATTAAAACCATTTGTTTGTAACGTGACTAAATCTTTATTAAATGTCTCTACAGCTTTCAAAATATTCTTCTGAGTAGCTTTATCATTTTGGACAAGCTTCTCGCTATCCATAATTAAACTGATTTGTTTACTTCCTCCCCATACTTCTACTTTTCTCTTCTCTAAAAAGAGGCCCAGCTTATTTTCCATATTGAGCTTGATATTATAAGTGCCCGGGAGGACTGGTCCGAATAAATCTCCTTCTTTATTTCTCTTTAATGATTCATTCGATTTATTTATAATAAGATTTACTTTGTCGCTAGAGCTATGACCGACTAATTTAATATTTGCTGTTTTCACCTTTAATTTATAGTTCTTGAATATACCCTTCTTTTCTTCATCTTCAACTAAGCTGATTTGTTCATTTGTGACCATATACTCTTTATTAGCAATTTGTTTCTCCAGACTTTCTTTAATCAATTGATAACTATGATTGTTTGCCTTTAAATAAGTCACTAAAGCTTTTAAGGATGCATCATTTACCTTAGCCTTTTTATCATCAGCTACAACCCATTCTTTCAGCAAATTCGGTTTATTTTCTTTTACAGCTTGTTCAAATGCTTCTACCGGTTTTTTTGGTCTGTTATTTTGTTGAGTAATAAAAAGAACCGATCCTATAATTAAAACAGCGACTATTGGAATAGCGATAAGCCATTTTTTATTCACACCATTTGCAACTCCTTAGTAAACTGCCCCTTTAATGAATATCTCATCTAAACTTCGGCCATATTCCTGTGTTGGCTTAATGACCCATTTTCCATCTTTCTTTGTTATAGGGATTTCTATTCTATCCTCACTCGCTTTTAATTCCATTGAACTTATAATCTCATCGAATTTGGAAACGATATACTCTGTTACTTCTTCCCGATCATAGCTTCCTGTATCTTCGGTAAATTCCCTTTTGTATTCAATTATTTCTGATGATATATTTCCTAAAGGAATTGTTTCAATATTAACCCCTACAACTGCCTTATCATTCGCATATGCTATTGTTTTTACATCAACTTTCGCTTTTTCTGCTAGCATATTACGGTAGCTCATATACATTTTTTCAAGCTGTTCGTCAGATACTTTCTCATAAAAAGCATCCTTTATCGTGTTTTTAAATGTCTTCTTTGCTGCTTCTTGCAATGCAGCCTTATCAGCAGTTACAAACTTTTCATAATCATTATTTTCCTTTTCGTAATAAATTTGATCAACATAAGCAGCGAAAGCCTTTGCTGGATCATCTAAAGTTTCATGGCTTTCTGCGTATTTAGCTGTATCAAACTCTAAAATTACTTCTTTCTCTTCTTCTCCTGGAATAGATGGATTCAAGCCAATTTCATATTTTTTGTCTTTTTCTACCTCAAAAATCGCAAGTACTGTTTTTGATTTTCCGGCCCCAATACCTCCACTTGTATCAATATCCAAACCTATTTTACTATCATACAGATCTGATTCTGTGCTCAATTGTTGATCCCCGTCATATAATTTAATTCCGTCATAAGATGAAAGACGAATCTCAGAATCCAGCAAGTTTTTCACGTTAATTTTCACTGCAATAGCATCTTGATCTTCTTCTTCAATTCTGCTGCTTTTTATGTATTGTGCACTTTCAATCTTAGCTTCAATTTGTTTACTTTTAGCAGTCCCCCCTGTTTTTTCTGTCTTATCTGAACAAGCAGATAAAATAAGAAAAACAGCTAATATAACTAGTAAAAAATTTATTCTTTTAAACACTATTAATCCCTCCGAAAAATTTTAAGAATAGATTACCTAATGAACTTTCCCCTATGATTTTATACTACCGTGAACCTTATTTTCACAATATTTTTAAAAATGGTTATATATTACCAAATACAAATTCATTTTTCTAGAATAATTAGGTACTTTATATTCCTACTTTTGGTAGATAGCCTATTTATTAAGATATCCTGAATCCTTCTAAAGTTATAGGGACAGATTATGTCCAATAGTTTTCAAATACGTATATTGAACACATACAAATACTTTATTTTTTACGCTATTTCCGTTAATAAAATAGAAAAACCCCGCTTTAATTTATAAAGCAGGGTTCATTTCTTTATGGTTGCATATCCATCCAGCTTCCCACATGGTGTACAGCTACTCCATTAAAACTGGCTATATCTCTATAATAATTGCTAACTGCTATAAGCTCTTCATTCATATGAGCTTCGCCTTCTTCAAAAAAAGTAATTCCTTCACCTTCATCTGTTTGTCCAGTTTCCACACCAACTACAATTGATTTATTGTATTTTTGAGCATACGATATTTCATTTTGAACGATATCGATAATAGCTGATGCAGAATCCCGATATGCCATAATTGTAACACTATCTACCTTTGCAATTACCCATTCAGCAAGAATGCCTTTTCCATACGTATTTTTATAAGAAATTTCATCAAACCAGAATGGCATATCTACTTCTAATGGAAGATTTAAGCTATCTGTATGATTTTTTGCTTTTATTAATAATGATTGATAAGATTTT
Organism: Metabacillus fastidiosus NBRC 101226; assembly: GCF_001591625.1. Classification (GTDB taxonomy): domain Bacteria; phylum Bacillota; class Bacilli; order Bacillales; family Bacillaceae; genus Metabacillus; species Metabacillus fastidiosus. The sequence continues at coordinate 14,019 of NZ_BCVG01000024.1, read as the reverse complement.
ATTGTTTCAGCTTGGTTCGTTCTCCAGCCGCTGTACAAGTAAGGTTCCACATCTAAATGAACACCTGCAAATTTTTGAATAGAAGATGATCCGTTTTGATAGTTTTGAATCCATTTCATAAGCTGATTCTGACTTGTATATCCTTTCGGCGCTACCCATTCCGCGGCACCGTCCAGTGCATATACTCTTATTCCGTTTACAGAAGCTTTTTCAATAAAGCTTTGATATACTTCTACAGGAATATCACTATCAATTTGCACATATACTTTATTTACTTGTTTCGCCTCCAAGAAAGCGATTACATCCCCTTCGTCCTCAACAAGCATCCATGGATTCCAAAGCCATGTCGCACGATCTTCACTGAAAGAAGCCTCTACATTTGGCGGCACACTCGCAACAAAAATGTTCAAAAATAGTATCGATGCTATTATCATCACTTTCTGCATCATAAACGGTCCTCCATTCTGTAAGCCGCGGCTCACAGAATGTGAACCTGGCAACCTGACAACCATACGCGTTGCAGCGATTAGGCTCATAGCTTTGCGTCCTTCTCTTTCGATGAAGTTTGCCTTTTTCAGATTATTTTTTCTCCATTATACTTTATTTATATATATCTATTCTACCTATTTTTTTAATTTTTCCACTATGATAAATATAGAAACCCTATTACATATTCAACAATAAGAAGTAGAATATGTAAAAAAATTAATATAAAATGACTTAAAAGCAGAAAAGATAAAAAGTGTGGTGAATTCATTGTTTAAATTATTATTAATTGAGGATGATAAAACTTTATTTCATGAAATAAGGGAAAGATTGACAAGCTGGTCTTACGAGGTCTATGGTATTGATGATTTCAGCAAAGTAATGGAAGAATTCACAGCTGTGAAACCGGATTTAGTCATCATTGATATCCAGCTCCCAAAGTTCGACGGTTTTCATTGGTGCAGAATGATTAGAACCCATTCAAATGTTCCAATTATATTTTTATCATCACGAGATCATCCTACTGATATGGTCATGTCCATGCAGCTTGGAGCGGATGATTTTATGCAAAAGCCATTTCATTTTGATGTACTTATCGCGAAAATACAAGCAATTCTTCGCCGTGTCTACAATTATAGTGCAGAACAAATAGAACTGAAAACATGGTGCGGGGCAACGATTGATTTCGATAAAAATCTTGTCACTAACGATACAGGTTCCATTGAACTAACAAAAAATGAAATTTTCATCTTAAAACTGCTTATAGAAAGGAAAAATAACATTGTAAGCAGGGAAGCCTTAATTAACAGCTTATGGAATGATAAACATTTTGTAAGTGATAATACTTTAACTGTCAATGTTAATCGCTTGCGAAAGAGATTGGATGAGCTTAACTTGGGACATTTCATCGAAACAAAGGTCGGACAAGGTTATATCGCTATTGAAGAGGACTCCCATGATTAAAAAATATTTAATAGAGAGACGTAGCTGGATTATTCTATTTTTCTGCCTTCAATTATTCATGATTTTTGTTACTTATATTGACTCTTCCATTCCACTGTCATCTATTATGTATATCGTTTTTTTATCATTCATGATTTTTTCTATCTTTTTAATTATTCGTTACAATAAAGAAATCAAATTTATGAAAAGTTTAGAGGAACGAGAAAATAATTTTGATTTAGCTAATATAGCTCATGCAGAAAGCCCTTTTGAAAGAATAATTGAGAAGAGTATGGCAGACCAAATAGAAATCTTAAAACAGACCTCTTCAAAAAATTTGATTGCTTTAGAAGAAGAGAAAGATGAGCTATTATCTTGGATTCACGAAGTAAAGACACCCTTAACAGCAATGCAATTAGTGATTGATCGTGTAGAAGATGAGCAGATAAAGGCTAATTTAACTTATGAATGGCTTCGAATCCATTTTCTGCTTGACCAGCAGCTGCACCAAAAAAGAATCCACTTTATAGAGAATGATTTATACATAGAAAATATAGACTTACAAGAAATCATTTTTCAAGAAATTAGATCATTACAATCATGGTGTATTCAAAAAGGCATCGGCTTTGACGTCCATTTGGAAACAACAGAAGTACTTACTGATACTAAATGGATTGCTTTTATTATTAGGCAGCTTTTAACGAATGCAGTGAAATACAGTGAATCATCCGATATTATTGTTAAAAGCTATGAGGAAGCCCATCAGACCATATTGGAAGTAGAAGATTTTGGACGCGGAATTAGCCCAAAAGATATAACCCGTATATTTGATAAAGGCTTTACATCAACAACAGAGCATAAGGACAATCGAGCAACCGGAATGGGTCTCTATTTAGCGAATAAAGCAGCAAAATCATTGCTCATCCATATTACAGTGAAATCAGAACTTAATAAAGGATCAACATTCACCTTAATTTTCCCGAAGAGAAATGAATTTGTTCGTATTTCAAGCATGTGACAAAAACGTCACATGCTTTTATCATTTGTTCGTCCAATCGAAGGAAAAGAATAACAAAGCTTTTTATAATAAAATTAGTTAAGAAAAGGGAGTGTGTTCAGATGAATATTTTAGAGGCGAATAAAATCCACAAAAGCTATGGAAATAAATTCAATAAACAAGAAGTATTAAAAGGCGTTGATATAAATATCGAAAAAGGTGAATTTGTCAGCATTATGGGTGCCTCAGGCTCAGGGAAAACGACATTGCTAAATGTTCTTTCTTCTATTGATAAAACTAGCCATGGGACCATTCTGATCAACGGGAATGAAATTACGGGAATGAAAGAGAAACAGCTGGCCGAATTTCGAAAAAATCATTTAGGCTTCATCTTTCAGGAATACAATTTATTGGACACATTGACAGTGAAAGAAAATATTCTTTTACCTTTATCAATTACAAAAATATCTAAAAAAGAGGCAGATCATAAATTCAAAACAGTAGCTGCAGAACTTGGTATTTATGAGCTGAAGGATAAGTATCCAAATGAAATTTCAGGAGGCCAAAAACAACGCACCTCAGCAGCAAGAGCTTTTATCCACGAACCGAGCATTATTTTTGCTGATGAGCCGACAGGTGCACTTGATTCAAAGTCAGCTTCTGACCTCCTGAATAAACTTAGTGAATTGAATGAAAAGCGAAAAGCAACGATCATTATGGTTACTCATGATCCTGTTGCGGCAAGTTATTGCACAAGGGTCATTTTTATAAAAGACGGGCAAGTTTATACACAATTAAATAAAGGGACTGAATCAAGAAAAGATTTCTTTAATGATATTATGAAAACTCAAGGGATATTAGGTGGGGTACAAAATGAGCATTAATCAACTCATCTTCCGCAATTTAAAAAAGAACCTTAAAAATTACTATCTCTATGTTTTTGCATTAGTTTTTAGCGTTGCTCTTTATTTTTCTTTTGTCACCTTGCAATATGACCCTTCAATGAATGAACTAAAAGGATCTATTAAAGGCGCTGCTTCTATCCGTGCAGCATCAATTTTACTAGTTGCCATCGTCTCTATCTTCCTTCTGTATGCTAATAATATTTTTATTAAGCGACGTGGAAAAGAGATCGGTCTATTCCAGCTGATAGGAATGACAAAAGGGAAAATATTTAGAATTCTTACTCTGGAAAACTTCATTCTTTATTTTGGCTCATTAATAGGAGGAATCTTTATTGGATTTTCCTGTTCAAGATTAATTATGATGATTTTATTTAAAATCATGAATGTTGGAGCAGTCGCAGCACTTTATTTTTCTATGCAGGCGCTTGTCCAAACACTTATTGTTTTTACCGTTATTTATCTTTTTATTATGTTAATGAACTATGTATTTATTAAAAGGCAGAGTATTTTATCCTTATTTAGAGTTGTATCATCTACAGAAGGAAAAGTGAAAAAAATGTCTCTCGCAGAAATGATTATCGGAATCAGCGGTTTGATTCTAATTGCTTCGGGATACTATATTTCATCTAAATTATTTGGCGGGGACTTTGCCACAATGACAGAGCTTTTCCTTGCAATGATATTTATCCTAGGAGCTGTCATCATTGGAACATACCTCTTTTATAAAGGGTCTGTCAGCTTTATTTTAAATATAATAAGGAAAAGTAAAGATGGTTATTTAAATATTAATGAAGTATTGTCGCTTTCTTCGTTGATGTTTCGCATGAAATCTAATGCCTTATTACTAACAATTATTACAACTGTATCTGCACTCGCGATTGGCCTGCTATCCTTAAGCTACATCTCCTATTACTCAGCAGAAAAGAGTGCCGAAAATAATGTAGCTGCAGATTTTTCTATTACAAATACCGAGGATGCAGAGAGGTTTGAACATGCTCTAAAAGAGAATAATATTGGCTATAGCGAAAAAAGGATTGATGTTATCCAAGTAAATGCAAATGTTAAAGATATATCAGATATACGTTTAGAAGGCTTGAATTTTGATCCTAATATTATGACTATAGCTTTAATTAGTGATAAGAATGTTAAGAATATTAATGTAACAGAAGAAGAAACAGTTTTTGCGGGCTATAGTGATTTACTGCAAAAATTCATGGCGTTAAAAGATTCTGGTTCTATTAAATTGCATGGAAAAACGGAAGTAATTCCACAAAAATATTTAGGATTAAAAAACGAATCCATCATTTCAGCATACTTTAGGAACGGTGGTTTACCAGTTGCGATTGTAGATGATACAATCTTTCACCGTCTTAAAAATAATATAGATAAAGAAATTCAAAAAGAATCGTCTATTTATATAGGAATCAACATTCAAGATGAGAAGAATGCTGAAAAGGCAAATACTATTTTCCAAGAGATGAATTTTAAAAATTATTCATACGATTCACGTCTTGAAATTAGTAATCAGCAGAAACAGAATATGGGACTTATCATGTTTATCGTTGGTTTCTTAGGACTGGCATTTCTTATTACATCTGGATGTATTCTCTATTTCAAACAAATGGGAGAAAGCGAAGAAGAAAAACCAAATTATACGATCTTACGCAAGCTTGGATTCACACAAGGTGATTTATTAAGAGGCATTAAAAGAAAACAGCTCTTTAACTTTGGAATTCCTTTAATGATCGGACTGCTTCACGGCTACTTTGCTGTTCAATCAGGATGGTTCCTGTTTGGAACAGAAGTTTGGACACCAATGATCATGGTTATGGCACTATACACTGCATTATATTCCATTTTTGCTATACTTTCTGTCCTATACTATAAAAAAGTAATCAGAGATGCACTTTAATATAAATAAATCTCCAGTATTTACATGGCTGGAGATTTATTTTATTAAAACTTTTTCCAAAAATATTAACCTCTGTTCTTACGAATTTCATTAAATATATATTTTAATTATAAGTAAAATATATTGCTTGTTAGATATTTATATAAGATTTGAAAGGAAATTAATTAATGCTGAATAATTTAAAGAATTGAGGTGACATAATTTGATGATAATAGTTTTATATTTTATGAAGAACAAATAAAAAAGAGAAGGTTAAACCCATATTTATACTTATGAATTTAAGAGAGGATTGATAAAAATAAAGAGGTAATTTCTAATTTTAATATTTATAAGCAGTTAAAAATGCATCACATACGTCAAAAGTTGTTTTATCTTTTTTTGAAGTTTGTTTCTTTGCTTTATTAGTATTTAAAAGAAAGTAAACTGACTGGTACATAAAATCTCCTCCTGAAAGTGTATTTATTTATAAGCGATTAAGAATGCGTCTGAAATATCAAAGTTAGATGTTTTATTTACTTTATTATTAGCTTTGTCTGTTTTGCCATTGTTTAAAAAGAAAGGTATTGGCTGGTACACGGAAAATCTCCTCCTAATATTTATTATTTATAAACTGTTAAAAATGCATCTGATACGTTGAATGAAGCCTCAATTGATTTCTTTGCTTTTTTCTCTGTTTTAAATACTTTGTCTGAGATGAAGAATACTGATAAGAAATTATTTTCCATTTTGTTTATCCCCTTCCGTCATTTGGTATCTTTATTATCAGTCATTTTACCTATTTTTACAAAGTTGGAATTTGATCATGAAAACGCAAACAAACGGAATGAAAGCCGCTGTCATCATAATTTTTCTCTTTATATCTCCCTTTATCAAGCTTTTTCATAGCAAGTTGTTTTAAAATAATGAAAAAGCCTGCTCGAAACTCTAGCAGGTCTTTCCTAACCGTTCAATATTCCCCTCTTTATGGGTTAAGTTCTTCAATATCCTTCAGTGTTAAATCCATATCTTTTGGAAAAGATACTGAAAATTTAACATAGCCGAGATTAACTCCGTCTTTCACATACTCATCATCTTCTCCAAAATAATTCCCATTGATATTAACTGAATCATAATAATAATTTTCTTCATTCAAAATTGCTTGAATTTGTTTTATATCTTTTAATACATCTTTCTTCGTTGCATTAGTGGCATCTAAAACAATATGCATTCCCATCGGCTTCTCAAGTTTCATTTCTTTACTCCAATTCGTATCTGAAGGAAAATCATCTTTTTGAACTTGAAGCCAAACTTCGACCGAATGTACAGATTTTACTTTCTTCGATAAAGCAGACTTTATTTCTTCTGCTGCTTCTTTCCCCAACTTCTCCATTAACTTCTCATCAAGATTACCTGTATAAATACCATCCATATCAACTACAGGATCTAAAAATCCCTTCACTGTAAACTCATATTCATTTAAAGGATTGTCCCCTATTTCCTTTACTGTAAATTGGTACTCCTTAAACTTAAAATTATAGAAACCTCCATCTATCTGTAATTTCTTATCCGGATGTGCAATTTCTAAATAAGATTCTAAAGCTTTCTTTGAAAGGTACTTACTTAAAGGATTGCCATTAAACTCGCTATAGAGGAACAACGCAAATCCGATTAATAAAACTAAAATTACACTGTATATTGTCTTCTTATTTTTCATTACTTCTCCTCCTTTCTTTATGTTTTAAAGTTCATATTTTTACACATATCTTCCATATATATTTAATATAGTAAATATTATGCTTTAAAAGTTAAATATTCCTTATTAATCGCGGAAGCAAGAGCAACCTTTCCTTAAATCCCCATCCTGCTTTGCCTATTCTCAATGATCTCAACGAACTTAGTCGATGCTCTTGAAAGCGGAACATTTTTCAAGAAACAGACACCTATATTTCTCATTGGTATGTCTTCGATTAATTGTAATTCATATAATATCCCTCTATTTAAATATTCTTGTGAAAATTCTTTCGTCACGCATGCTATCCCTAAATTTATTTTCGCAAATTCTAATAATAAATCATGGGAGCCCAATTCAAATTCCGGTGCAATCTTTATCCCTTTCGAAAGAATATAATCTTCAACATACTTTCTTGAATTTGAGTTTGGCTCAAGAAAAATTAGCGGGAGTTTTACTAATTCCTGAAAACTTAGCCTTTTAGATAAGATAGGCTTATACTTTTCACCACAAACAAATATATCTTGCACATTAATACATGACTTTAGCTCGAACGCAGGATCTGCGATTGGTAAATTGCAAATAGCAATATCAACTTCTCCTGATTTTAGAATAGAGCAAATTTCGAATGTTGTGCCGTTAACAATCTTAAACTTAATATTCGGATAACGATTATGAAACGTTTCTAAATAAGGAAGCAAGAAATACTTTGAAATCGTATCACCTACACCAATTCTTAATTCTCCCATTGTTAAGTTTTTAAATTCTAAAATCTTCCCTTCTCCGACATCAATTAGATTAATAGCCGAGTTAACATATTCAAATAAAAGACTTCCCTCATTCGTTAGAGAGACTCCTTTAGGCGTCCGGTTAAAAAGACGTGTATCTAAATCTTTTTCTAACTGCATGATTGCCTGGCTGACGGCTGGCTGTGACATATAAAGGTCCTTTGCTGCTTTAGAAAAACTTTCACTCTTTCCTACTGTACAAAAGACTCTATATAAATCTAATTTACTTATCATATAACCACTCCTTATATCTCCTATCAGATATATTAATTTTACTTATATCATTAAATTAATGTATAGTACAAGTAAAGGGAATTTTAACTAACCTTACATAGTTATTAAGGAGCGATTATATTGGAAAGAGTAGTTGGAACTGTTGTTAGAGGTCTTCGTGGTCCAATCATAAACCAAGGGGATAATATAGAAGAAATCGTTGTAAATAGTGTATTGAAAGCTTCAGAAGTAGAAGGCTTTGAAATTAATGATAGAGACATCGTTACTGTAACAGAATCAATAGTTGCACGTGCTCAAGGTAACTACGCAACTATCGATCATATTGCTAAAGATGTCCAATCAAAATTCGGAGAAGATACAATTGGTGTTATCTTCCCTATCCTAAGCCGTAACCGTTTTGCAATCTGTCTTCGCGGTATTGCAAAAGGTGCTAAAAAAGTTGTCCTAATGCTTAGTTATCCGTCTGATGAAGTTGGTAACCACTTAGTTGATATAGACGAACTAGATGAAAAAGGTGTTAATCCTTGGACAGATGTTCTAACAGAAAAACAGTTCCGTGATCACTTCGGATATAAGAAACATACTTTTACTGGCGTTGATTATATTGATTATTATAAATCTTTAGTAGAAGAATATGGTGTTGAATGTGAAGTTATCTTCTCAAACAATCCAAAAACTATTTTAGATTATACAAAAAGTGTTCTTACTTGTGATATCCATACAAGATTTAGAACAAAGAGAATCTTAAAAGCAAATGGCGGAGAGAAAATTTACAGCCTTGATAATATCTTATCAGAATCTATTGATGGCAGCGGCTGTAATGAAGCTTATGGTTTACTTGGATCAAATAAAGCTACAGAAGACAGTGTAAAGCTTTTCCCTCGTAACTGCCAGCCAATCGTTGATAAAATTCAAAGCATTCTTAAAGATAAAACTGGAAAAAATGTTGAAGTAATGATTTATGGAGACGGAGCATTCAAAGATCCTGTAGGTAAAATTTGGGAATTAGCTGACCCAGTTGTATCACCAGCTTACACATCAGGTCTTGACGGCACGCCTAATGAAATAAAATTAAAATACCTTGCTGATAATAACTTCGCTGATTTACGAGGCGATGAGCTTAAAAAAGCTATCTCTGAATTCATTGACAATAAAGAAGCTGATCTTGTAGGCTCAATGGAATCACAAGGAACAACACCTAGAAAGCTTACAGATCTTATCGGTTCTCTATCTGACTTAACATCAGGAAGCGGAGATAAAGGTACACCTATTATCTTTATTCAAGGCTATTTTGATAATTATACAAAATAATAATTGAACATAAAAAATGAGCAATGCTGCTATCAGTATTGCTTATTTTTTATGTTTAAAATACAAAAGCCACTGCTTATGATTGCTTGTATTTTCGGATCATTTTATACATGCTCTTATCATCTAGCTGCCTAAACCCTTTCGTTCCAGGCTTGGAATTCGCTTCAATAATCCATATGCGGCCACTTGAATCAATTCCCATATCCAGTCCCCATATATATTGCTGAATAGAAACCTCGCTTAGTTTTTGGGCGACTTTCAGGGCGACTTCATCAACATCTGCTAATAATTCTGCTATATTAACTGAATTCAAATTTGACTGCTGAAGTGCCTCTTCTATCGCTAATACTTCAGCTTTTGTAGAGAGATTTGTTGTAATATAGCCTTTCTGGGCAAGTTTCGCATATTTCCCAGTAACATTCCATTCCGAATTTTCTCTTCCTCTCTGCACAATTACCCTTAAATCAAAAGGACATTTCCTGATCCTTGTTAAATCAATATATTGCTGAACAAGATATGATTTTGATTTAATTTGTTCTTTCAAATATGAAAAAGTTTGTTTTTTTTCATGAAAGCTTACCCTTTCCTTATTATGCTGAATATGATAATGACCGCTTGAATTTTTAGAAACTTTAATAACCCCTATACCACCTCTGCCAAATATCGGTTTTAAAATAACTTTCTTGTACTTATCCAGAAGCATCCATAAGTCATTCTCTGTTTTTAACTTTACTGTTTCAGGAAGGAAAGATGATAGAAATTTATCATCCTTTAAAATAGTATAAACATTTTGCTTCTGTCCTCTAATCTGGTTGGGCTTTGGATTCGCTTTAATCATCCATATCTTTCCTTCTAAATCAATACCTAGATTTAATTCCCAATTTTTATGATTAAAAGTAGCCTCCTCCATTTTCCTAACAACCTTTAAAACATGATCCTCAATTTTATCTGTAACTTCCTTTGCCAAGTCTAGATGAGCTAATGCTTCATCTACTGTTAACAATGTTAAATTTATAGAGCCTCTTAACTTCGCATATTTCTCAGTAACTATCCAGCTTTGTGTTTCCTCATTCATTTCTACTTTCACTATTAAGTCAAAAGGATGATTTCTAACTTTAGCAAACTCAATATATTGCTGAATGAGATGAGGTTTTTCTTTCATTTTGCTTTTTAAATGGCTAAAAGCTTCACTCTGGCTTATAAATTCTAAGCTTTTATTACCATATTGAATGTTATAGCGATTATTCGAATTTATAGATATGTGAATGATTACAGAATCCCGCTTTAAAGAAACCGGCTTTAAAATCACATGTTTATATTTATCCAGCATAACCCATAAATCTTTTTCCCTGTTTAATTTCCTTGTTTCTAAAAATAGAATATCATTTAAATTACTATCCTGCTGTCGACTGAAATGCACAATCTTTTTATCATTTTGTTCAAACCCCTGGCTTCTCTTCAAATTTGATCCCTCTTTTCCATACAGCTTTCCTCAATAACCTATTGCATTATATGAAAGGGATTTATATGCGTATGGATAAATGTCCACACAGCTTATAAATTAAATCGTAATGATTTATAAATAATTTCAGAAAACAGGAAAAAAGTGAAGTTTCACACATATAATTTTCATTGTGTATTAGCAAAAAAAGGATGTGAGAGTGAGTGAAATCAGATAGCTTAAGATTACGAAGAATTCAAAGGATGGCTCACGAAATTATGGATGAAATGCATTTTAATAAAGAGCAAAGGGAAACGGAAAAGCTTAACCTTATTATTGATAATTTATCTCGGGCTGTCGGAGATCTTACCGATCCGTCAGGAAACTATTCTCTTGACTACTTAGAAGAAAAAGTAAAAAGTGCACATTCTCTTTTATTTAAGAATAAAAAGGTTAAAACTCATTATTAGAAAGATTTAAAAGAAAAAGGCCACCTCATCTCTTGAAGTGGTCTCTTTTATTATTTTATCTTTTATTAGACTGAAGGTACTAACTCAGCAATACCTTTTCCAAAAGCATGCTTACAAGTGAAGTCTAGCAGTAATTCTAATTCAATCCACTGGATATTATTAAGGATTGTTCTTGCTTCATCAGAAAAACCTTTTTTCACTTCTTCTTCCACAACATCTACAAACAGACTTGGATCCCATGTAGGCTGCTCAGAAAGCTTTTGTAAAGAAGCTTGCAATCCATCATCCTGCACTGATTGTGTTTCCAAATATTCACGCATTTTACTGTTTAATTGCTCATGAATCGGGTGAACAGGAGGGAACCAGTTTTTAGAGTTATTATAATCCCCTTCCTTACGATGCATAAGTGCATGCCAGTAGTCACCAGTTTCATTTTTATCATAAACAAGTGGGTCCTGCAGCACATCATGCGCCTTGCTTAAACTGTCATTTAAAATGAAGAATGCTGCCTGTAGTGCAAGCCCATATACCTTTTCTTCATTATCTTCCGGAAAAAGTTTTTTCAATGGCATTGCTGCTATTTTCGTATCTAATCTTTCACTCCAAATGATATCCGGTCTTACCGAAGACACCGGACGCTCTTGTAAAAGCTCAATAATATCCAGAACTGATTTATGCATAGCTTTATTTCCCCGCTTTCTCTCCGTTTTATAAAATATGTAAGTTGATTATTGCTTGTCCCAGGTTACACCACCTGTAGCCCAGTCTTTCTTCTTAATTTCCTGTATAATAATATCTACATCATCTTTATCAATTTTAAGAGAAGCTGCCATCGCAGTCGTTACCTCACGAATCATTTCTTCCTTCTCACTGTCTGTTCTGCCTTCAAATAATTCAATCCTTACAAGCGGCATATTCATCCTCCTCGTATTAATTATCCAATAAATAATATTTTATTTTCTTAACGCTATCTTATCAAAAATACAGTTCCCGTTCAAAAAATTATTTATCGGTTCATAGAAATAAACTAGGAACATACATCAATGCTGTCCCTAGTTTATTTTTTTATTCATTATCAGCTATTTTCTGATCTGCTTCAATATTTATCGGAACACGCTTCCCTATTCCAAAAAGGTAGAAACTAATAACAATAATAACAAGGAAAACAATCCCTGCAATAAGTGAAATACGTGTGTCATCATTAAACCACATACCGACTAATACTATAATTAAAAAAGCTATTGTTACATAATTTGTTACAGGTGCAAAAGGCATTTTAAATGGATGATCTTTCATCTGTTCACCTTTCATTTTTCTAAATGAAACTTGGCTGATTAAAATGACAAACCATGGAATCATACCAGGAAGTACGCTTGCACTATACACATAAACAAATAAGTTTTCCGGTGCAATATAGCTTAGAACGACTCCGATTGCTAAACCGGCCATAACACCAATTGTACCGATTAAAGGAACTCCGTTATGGGACAGCTTCGTAAAAAATCTAGGTGCTTGTCCATTCATTCCTAATGTATAAAGCATACGACCTGCACTGTAAATACCGCTGTTACAGCCAGACATTGCCGCTGTAATAACAACAAAGTTAATAATTCCTGCTGCTGCTGTAATACCAATTTTAGCAAAAGTCGCAACGAACGGACTGCCAATTGAATTTAGCTCATCCCAAGGATAAACCGTTACGATGACAAAAATAGCACCGATATAGAAGATAAGAACACGCCAAATAATACTCTGAATCGCCTTCGTTAATGTCTTCTGAGGATTTTTCGCTTCACCAGCTGTAATACCAAGTAATTCGACACCTTGATAAGCTCCAACAACTAATGATAAAGCAAAGAAAAACCCTTGCCAGCCGCCTGTAAAGAAACCACCATGCTCCCACAGATTAGATAATCCAATAGCTTCGCCCCCATTACCAAATCCGAAGAAAATGAGACCAAGTCCTGCAGCAATCATTAATATAATTGTCACAATTTTAATCATTGCAAACCAAAATTCAAATTCACCAAATGATTTAACTGAAATTAAATTTGCTGCACCAAGAATGATCATGGCAATAATACCAGGTATCCAAGCAGGCAGATCAGGGAACCAGTACTGCATGTATGCTCCTACTGCAATAATCTCCGACATACCGACAATAACCCATTGAAACCAATTACTCCATGCGGTCATATACCCTGCTAATGGATGTATATACTTATAAGCAAATGTTGCAAATGACCCTGTACTTGGCTCTAAATACAGCATCTCCCCCATTGCACGCATAATAAAAAATATAAAAATCCCTGCAATTGCATAAGCAAGCATCACTGATGGGCCTGTCCATTTAATTGTACTTGCTGAACCCATAAATAATCCGACACCAATCGTCCCACCCAAAGCAATCATCTGAATATGACGCGCTTCCAAGCCTCTCTCCAATTCCTTTTTCGCCACTTCATTTCCTCCTCTTCCACTATCAACAACCGAAATTCAAGCAGGATACTAATACATTCTCCATTAAATATCAAAACAATTAATCCCGTTTCACTTTTTATCTAAATCATTTCTCTGTTCCTTCGTACACTTATATTCATTATTTTATAATAATGTTTTTTCGATAAAATACAACTGTATTTCCTAGAAAAACATTTATTAAATATATTCCAACTATATAAAACACTAATAACCCATTATATTCAGATAATTTTACCGAATAAGGAAAACTTAGATGATCATATTTATCCCAGCCTTAACGGGCAGTAACATTCTCTCTTCAAAGTTTTAGCAATTTGAAGAAGTTAAGTGGGAGATCCAACTTC
>NZ_BCVG01000023.1 GCF_001591625.1 Metabacillus fastidiosus NBRC 101226 | reverse complement strand
TTGGATCTCCCGCTTAACTTCCTCGAATTGCCAGAACTTTGAAGGGAGAATCTTACTGCCCGTTAAGACTGGGATAAACTTGTTTTACTACAAGGAGAGAATTCTATGGAAAAATTAATGAGAAGAATCGATGTGGCAAGTAAACGGAAAGCAGCAGATACTGTCATTAAAAACGGAAAAATTATTGATGTTTTCAATTTGGAAATAATCGAGGCTGATATAGCAATTGCTGATGGTGTCATCGTCGGCATCGGAGAAGGCTATGAGGGCCAAAAAGTCATTGATGCAAAGGATCGCTATGTTGCTCCTTCCTTTATTGACGGACATGTTCATATTGAGTCTTCGATGGTAGCACCGAGTGAATTTTCAAAAGTTGTTCTGCCACATGGTATAACGACTGTTATAACAGACCCGCATGAGATCGCAAATGTATGTGGAGAAAAAGGAATTTCATTTTTCCTTGAAAATTCGGAAGAACTTCCGCTTGACGTTTTCTTTATGCTGCCATCAAGTGTTCCAGCAACTCCATTTGAGAATGCAGGGGCAAAGCTTTTAGCAAAGGATCTTAAACCATTCTTCTCACACGAGCGTGTTTTAGGTTTGGCGGAAGTAATGGACTATCCCGCTGTTATGAATAATGATGCTGCCATGATTGAAAAACTTTCTATGACAAATAAAATTGACGGACATGCAGCAGGACTTGATGTTGACGGCATTAATATTTACAGGGCTGCACGCATCAAAACCGATCATGAATGCATAACGCCTAAGGAGGCAAAAGAGCGTATCCAGCGCGGCATGTATGTCATGATTAGAGAAGGTTCCGGAGCGAAAAACCTGATTGATTTAATTCCCGTTGTTAACGAAAAGAACTCACGTCGCTTCCTTTTCTGCACAGATGATAAGCATTTGGATGAACTTATTAGCGAAGGTTCAATCGACCATAACGTTCGCCTTGCGATTCAGCAAGGGTTAGATCCTATCCTCGCTATCCAGCTAGCATCTCTTAATGCCGCTGAGTGTTTTGGCTTAGAAAATAAAGGTGCAATTGCTCCAGGCTATGAAGCAGATTTTATTATAGTTGATGACTTAAACAAGCTTACTGGAATGACTGTTTATAAGGCTGGAGAAAGAGTTGCCGATAACGGCATCTATTTACTAAAAGATAATGACAGTGTAAAACCTAAACCTGAAATCACTAATACCGTAAAAATCGATAACATAAAAAAAGAACATTTAAATATAAAAATTCCCTCAGAAAATAAGGCAAATATTATTGGTATTATCCCTAATCAAATTGTGACAGAACGATTAATAGAACCAGTACATATAGAGAATGGACTATTCATTCCTTCTGTTGAAAGGGACCAATTAAAACTTGCGGTTATTGAAAGACATTCTAATACACACAATATTGGACTCGGCATTGTAAAAGGATTTAAATTAACATCAGGCGCAATTGCAGGAACAGTTGCTCATGATTCCCATAATCTTGTCGCAGCAGGCACAACCGATGAAGACATCATTACTGCTATTGAAGCTATTAAAGAAATGAACGGCGGACTTGTTGTCGTTAAAGACAGCAAAGTATTAGCTAAAGTTCCATTAGCTGTTGCCGGGCTCGTCTCTTTAGAAAACTATGAAACCGTTAATAGACAATTGAAGCAATTACATAAGGTATTAAATGAAATTACACCGATTAAAGACTTCAGTCTTTTTTCTATATTATCGTTTCTCTGTTTACCGGTAATTCCACAATTAAAACTGACAGATCTTGGACTTTTTGACGTGGACCGTTTTGAACATATCAGTATATCGCTTTAAAATAAAAAATGCACTCGGAAGTTTAACTTCCAGTGCATTTTTCTTAATATATCCGGACAATCGAATGGCAATAACCATCTATCCTCAAATTCCTATATTTTTTATATCTTTGGTAAGCAAAAAATATCGATTATTCAACGTTTTTTATCTACTGGATAAACATGCCAACAAAGAATCAATCGTCGGGACAGCCGGCATTTCATTCGGACTAAATCCACATTGCTTTGCTGCCTCAGTAGAGTTATTTCCCATGCAAACAATTCTGGAGCATTTTGCGATGGAATCAATTTCATATGAGACAGCTTCCTGTGCAAAAATATGAACAGATTTACCACTGGGGAAAAATAATACTTCAGGCAGCTTTTCCATTATTTCTTCGGCAATAATTTGACTACTAATCTGATCGATATATTTTTTACTCGTTATAAGCAGTTCATGTTCTCCGTATTTTAATATATTTTTCCCATTTTCCGCCCCTATCTGTTGATCACCAACAATTAGAAGCTTCCCTGCACCTGGCATCTTTTCTGCTAAAAAGCCCTCTCGTTCATAGCTTTTAAGGACCCGCAACGTTTTAAGTGACAGTCCGAAAAAATGTCCTTTCAACTCTATACTATTTTCAATTACTATATTAAAAAATTCGGTAACAGCTTCTGATGAAGTGAATAGTATTTTATCGAATAAACCAAGCTTCTTAACTGCAGCTTCCTCGACAGGTAAAATTATTTTTTCCCATTTCGGAAATTCAAATACTTCGGCACCATTTCTTCTTAGTTCATTCGCTACTTTACTCTCTTCCGTGCCTGTTCGGACAAGAACTATTTTTTGATTAGTTAGCAGCATACGTCCCTTTATAAAATTGTTCTAAAGCGATAATCGCACTTCCCATTCGTTCTTCTTCCGGGATAACAATTCTTTTAACATTTTCTTCTTTTAAAGCTGCTGCTGTTATTTTGCCGACAGCGACAGCAACGACATCTGTTTCAAATGCTTCAATTAACTGATCGTAAAGTCCTTTTTCCTTTACATACGCAAAAAGGAAGCGCGGCTGTGGTGCACTTGTAAAGTTTACCGCATCCACTTTTCTTTCTAAAATTTCATTAACAAGCTGTTCCAGTACTTCACGGCTTGGCGGAATATGCTGATAAGGGAGAATTTCTTTATATTCCTCTACTCCCTGCTCTTCAAGATATTCAATTAACGTCGGTGCAGGATCACCATGTAATTGGAGCGCTACTTTACAACCTTTAAGATTTACTCCTTGAAGTGCTCTTATTAAGCCTGAAGTTGTCCCATCATCATCTTTTACATCTGGTGATCCAATGTTTAATTTCTTGAGCATATTCTTCGTTTTATATCCTCGTGCCGCTATGTTTGCTTTTTGAAGAGTCTCGATAAATTCATCACCTAAGCCGATTCTCTCTGCTGTTTTATAAAGTGTCTCCGTTCCAATTCCTGTCGTTAAGATAAACCAGTCATATTTTCCTTGGACAAGACTCTTAATCTCCTGCTCTAAATTAGAGTCATCTAAAAAAATCGTACCTTGTGCTGGACGTACGATAGGAGTTCCACCAAGATTAGAAATCAATTTACTTAATTCTTCTGATTTACGCTTACCAGCTAACGCAATTGTTTTACCTTCTAAACGCTTCAACCGCCGACCCCTCCATGAATAGTTATGAAGTTAATATACCATTTAATAGTTATAATGATAAGTATTAGTCAAACTTTACTTGTTCCCAATCATAGTACAAATCAGTGCGGCGGTCACGCCATGTCGTAACAGAACCGCGTTCACGAACCTCGTAAAGAAGGCTGAGATCAAGATCTGCTGTCACAATCATGTCGTTATTTAACTCACCTTCTACGACAAGTCCCTGTGGTGGAAATGGAATATCATTCGGACTAATAACTGCAGCCTGACCGAAGTTAGCGCGCATAAAATCAACTGTCGGCAAGGAACCTACCGTTCCTGTCAGCACTACATACACTTGATTTTCAATCGCACGAGCATGGCTTGTATAGCGGACACGATGAAAACCGTGGCGGTCATCTGTGCAAGACGGGCAGAAGATAATATCGGCGCCTTTTGCCTTCGCCATCCGTACAATTTCTGGAAATTCAATATCATAGCAAGTTAAAATCGCTATTCTGCCTTTCTCCGTATCAAAGACACGCAATCCATCTCCTCCAGCTATATTCCATTCTTCTACCTCTGTCGGTGTCACATGGAGTTTCTCCTGCTCCTCTATTCTTCCATCCGGATAGAATAGATGTGCAACATTGTAAAGCTTACCTTCTCTATGAATAACATGTGTGCCGCCAATGATATGAATATTATTCTCTATCGCAAAACGGGAAAATAGCCCCCGATATTGCTCTGTAAATCCCGGCAGTTCATTAATTGTTAACCTCGTTCCCTGACTGCTCCCGATCGAAAGTAATTGGGTCGTAAAAAATTCTGGAAATAATATAAATTCTGTATTAAATTCTTTTGCTGTTTTTATATAATGCTCACATTGTTGAGCGAAGTCATTAAAAGATTCAATTGTGTGTAAATGATATTGTACTGCTGATACTCTTATTCTCAACTCCATCTCCTCCTAATTTTTAAATACAATGATTTGATTATTGTATATTTACAAACATTTCTCAAGGGAAACTTTTTGACAAAATAAAGGCAAAAAAACCTGACTGCAGGTTGTTATTAAAAAGCCTGCAGCCAGGTTGCCTTCTCGGCGAAAAGATATACAATACATAATAGAATAAAATCCTTAATACCAGCTTTTCAACATTCTCCTCTTTCACTTTCTAAAAATGATTCTTTTTTCCGCCAAGACGGGATTTGCGTATCAGCTGATTGACGACTTCCGAAAACACCAGTCCGATTGCGATTGCCCCCGAAATCATAAATGCCTTTGCCGCCAACTGAACGGCAATATCATAGTCATTTTCTACGAATTTCCGCATTGCATCATACGCCAAACCACCAGGTACTAAAGGAATAATTCCAGAAACATTGAAAATAATGATTGGTGTTTTATAAAGTTTGGCAAAAGTTTGGCTTAATACCGCAATAAAGAAAGCAGAAATGAGGGTAGCAATAACAGTATCTTCATTCATATTGTATAACGATAAATAAAGAATCCAGCCAAACATACCGACAAAGCCACATTGTATTATTGCCTTCTTCGGCGCATTAAAAATGATCCCAAAAGCGGCGGAGGCAATAAAACTAGTTATAAATTGTTCCATTCATTTATCATCCTTCCCGCTTTTTAAATAATGGAGAAAACAACTGCAATTCCAGTACCGATTGCAAATGCTGTTAAGCAGGCCTCGGCGCCTTTTGAAATTCCCGAAACGAGATGGCCTGCCATTAAATCTCTTACAGCATTCGTAATAAGAAGACCCGGCACAAGAGGCATAACAGCTCCGATAATGATTTTATCTATCTCATGTCCAAAACCGCTCATAACTAATAAGAAAGCGAGAAGACCGATAATAAAAGCAGAAACAAATTCAGCGAAGAACTTAATCTCCACTAAGTATTGAAAATAAAGTAAAGCACAAAAACCGACACCACCTGTTATAACAGCAGGCAAGAAATCAATCCACTTCCCTTGAAACATAATTAAAAAACAACCGCTCGCTAGTGCAGCAGCAATTATTTGTACCCAAACTGGAAAAGAGTATTTCGTCTTTTCAACTTCTTTTAATCTTTCACATGCATCTTGAACAGTAAGTTTTTTTTCACTTATTTTTCGTGAAATATCATTTACTACGGCTACTTTTTCTAAATTGGTAAAACGCTCGGATACCCTGATTAATCTAGTTGTCTCACTGCTGTCAATGGAGAAAATAATTCCTGTCGGCGTAACAAAGCTATGAGAATGCAAAATGCCAAAAGCAGCAGCAATCCTTGTCATTGTATCTTCTACACGATACGTCTCTGCCCCGTTTTGAAGCATGATTTTCCCCGCGAGCAAACATACTTCAGTAACTTCATCTGTTCTTATATACTCATTTTCCAAACGCCGGCACCTCCTAGTTGTTGCCATTATAACATGGCAATTCGATTAATCATGTAAAAACAACAAAAAGCCGGCACATATTCAAGCTGCCGGCCTTCTATCATTTCTTATTCTTATACAATTCTACTTTCTCGGTTTCGATTATCTTTGATATTGAACCCGGTGCAGATTGGCGAATATTCCGCCCTGTTCAATCAGTTCATCATGTCCGCCTTCCTCGGCAATGCCATCTTTCGTAACAACGACAATACGGTCAGCATTTCGGATCGTAGCCAATCTATGGGCGATGATAAGAGTTGTTCGATTTTCAGCAAGCTTATTCAATGCTTCTTGAATAATTAACTCTGTTTCTGTATCGAGTGCCGATGTCGCCTCATCTAAAATCAAAATTGGCGGATTCTTCAAGAACATCCTCGCAATTGCAAGTCTTTGCTTTTGTCCCCCTGAAAGTTTTAATCCTCTTTGTCCAATTTGTGTATCATACCCGTCTGGTAAAGATTCAATAAACTCTTCTAAATGAGCATTTCTGGCTGCTTCTCTTATTTCCTCTTCCGTTGCATCTAATTTGCCGTATGCAATATTTTCACGCAATGTTCCGGTAAATAAGAACACATCTTGCTGAACAATACCGATCTGCGCTCTAAGAGAGTGCTTTGTCATATGGCGGACATCTATACCATCGATAGTAATAGTACCGCCCTCGACATCGTAAAATCTTGGGATAAGCGAGCAGATTGTTGTCTTCCCGGCACCTGATGGGCCGACAAAGGCAACTGTTTCTCCTGCATGAATATTTAAATTAATACCATTTAAAACTGGATGCTTTCCATCATAGCTGAAGTCCACATTTTTTAAAACGATATCACCGCGGAGTGTCTCCACTTCTACCGCTTCTTTTATATCCTTTATTTCAGGCTCAGAATCAAGCAGCTCTATGAAGCGTTTGAAACCTGCCATCCCTTTCGGATACAGCTCCATTAATGAACTAATTTTATCAACAGGTTTAAATAATACATTCACATAAAGAACAAAGCCAACTAATTCCCCATACGACAATCGGCCCGTAAAGCTTAACCATGCACCGTAAATAAGGACAGTCAGAATAATAAATCTTGTCATCATATAGATGCTCGACCCAGTTAACGCCATGATACGATAGCCAGCAATTTTTGCCTTTCTAAATTTCCCGTTATTTTCCCTAAATCTCTCATTTTCAAATTTTTCATTTGTAAAGGATTGAACAACACGAACACCTGAAACACTATCTTCTACTCTTGCATTGACATCTGCAATTTCACCGTACATACGCTTCCAAGCCTTGTTCATTTTGATATTACAAAAAGTCATAACTAAAGCAAGCAGAGGCAGTACAAGAATTGTAACAAGTGCAAGCTGTACATTAATCGTTACCATAATCCAAAAGGCACCGATAAACGTCATAACGGCAATAAACAAGTCCTCAGGACCATGATGGGCAAGTTCACCGATATCAAATAAATCATTTGTAATCCTGCTCATAATATGGCCTGTCTTCGTATTATCGAAAAAGCTGAATGACTGCTTCTGAACATGTTCAAATAATTGATCCCTCATATCGGTCTCAATATTGGTTCCTAGTTTATGTCCCCAATATGTAACGATATATTGCAAAAATGTACTCATCAAATAAACTAAGAACAGTCCAACACTAACAGATACAATAGTCGACCAGTTACCAGTCGGCAGTAACGAGTCAATGAACCAGCTGACCGCAAGCGGGAAAGCTAATTCCAACAGAGCAACGACAACTGCACTGCTAAAATCTAAAATAAATAACTTCTTATGTGGCTTATAATATGAAAAAAATCGACTCAGCATATTAAATATTCTCCTTTAAAACTTTTAACATAAAATTAATTATACGTCTAATTAAGAATGTTTATCAATTATAATGTTTTTAATAACGTAAAACCGAATAAAATTCATCTAAAAAAAGAGAATATTCTAAGTCATTTTTTCAACTTAGAACATTCTCTACCTTCTATTTTATTATTCCCATATAAATAATAAAAACTCTATTTATCATTTAGAATGTGCATTTTTTGCTTTGCGTTCAAACATCTCTGCTTTTTTATTTAATGCTTTCGCCTTCTTCACATTTCCGTTACTCTGTGCAGCTGCTGCTTTCTTTTTTAAAATATCAGATTTTTTGTTGAAGATTTCAGATTTCGTGCCAAGTATACTAGCGGTCTCTTTTTGCTCCTTATTTATCTTCTCGTTTTCAGCATTTGTAACTTCTGCTTTTCTCTGAAGTATGTCCGCTTTTCTTTTCAATGCCTCTGCTTTATATTTATTCCCATAATTCTCAGCGATTTCAGCCTTCTGCATTAACATTTCAGATTTATTCTGGAATATTTCCGTTTTACTTCCGTATGCATTACCTTGTGCATGTGAAGTAATCGGGGCAACTAATACAAGCCCTGTAATACCTGCAACTAATCCTAATTTCTTCATTTTCATCAAAATCCGCTCCCTTTTATATGACCCATGCCTATAATTTATATATTTTTAAATCTGTCTAAATTATAGAAATCGATCTTAAAATTTTTGATGATGAATTATAAGTCGTTTTTATTTTCTAGATCGCTTACTAATATAAATGAATAATGATAGAAAAAATTACATTAACCCTGCATATCAAGTAATAAACTTCGACTTATATCATCATTTTTTGACAACTTTCTGTCAGCTATATGTTTCTATTTTCCAAGATATTTTTTGGGGGTTATTCCATTTTTTATTTAATTTAAATAAAAAAGAGCTGCTTTCTTAGTTTGAAAGCAGCTCCTAGAACGAAAAATTTTTATAGATATTGAACTTTTAAAAGAAAACTAATAACATTATTTATTCATTTGAGCTAAAAAATCACCCAGTAAGTCATCTAAACTCTCATTAACTGTCTCTTCTTCAACCGAAGAGTCTACCTGCACTTCTGTTCCCCAGTCGATTTCATCAAGATCGTCATCATCGATAATATTTAACGGCTGCTTGATTGTTTCTACTTCTTCCTCATCCTGCATTAGAGGTCTAGCCACAGGATCCGTTGTTCCTGCTGCTTCTTCTAAAGGCATAGAATAGTAATCTTCATTGATAATATCATTATTTAGTGATGACAAGAGAGAAGCAACACGAAGCGGATCAGACAATAACTGATGAATGATGCTTCCTAATAAAGCTTGTGACTGCTCATGCTTTAACCAGTCCCGCTGTGCTTTACTTAAACGCCTTGGAAGCGGTAGATGAAGCACTTCCTGATGTTCAGCTAAGGATTGGGTCATGCCGGTCATGACGAACTCAGCGATCTTACTTGAGAAATTCCTTTTCTCTGTTTCTTTTAAATATTGTAAATGCTTCACGATATGATCAGGAGTATCAGCGGGAATACGGAATGTAATAGGCTGTCCCCGCTTGATCTCTGCCATTTTCATAAAATCACCCTAGTTTGTTTTTCCCTGCTTCTGTTCTTCTTTTGGTGCAGCAGCAGGTACTTTTTCTGCTTTTCTCGCAAAGTCAGTAATTAATTTATAATAAGCATTTGCCATCATCCAAATACTTTCCTTCTCATCTTCAAAGAAGTCGATATTATAACCGTCTAACTTATTATTCATCGTTTTAAGATATTCTTTTAAAATAAGCGAACCTCCACCGATGAAATAACAGATTTCTGTTTGAGAGTTTTTTTGCCAAGTATTTCGCAGAATACGATATTGTTTTTTAGCTAATTCAAAAAGAATACGGTCAACGATATCATGAACGCTTGTCCGGCTTCCTTTCACCATAATATGATTTCGATCGTTTTTCTTTGTTATAATTTCAACAACATCACGGCGGCTGTCCAGTTCAACCCCATGTCTTGAACGAATCTCTTCACGAATCATTTCAAGAGATTCAGACACTCCAAGATTAAATCCCTGTGCCTTATCATCATCAACTTTACGATCTTTAATTACAGCAATATCTGTTGAAAGACCACCGATATCTTGAATAAGAATCCTTCTATCAATTAATTCTTTATTAACGATATTTAAGTTATTATCCATAACAAGATTTATAAATGCAGCAAATCCTTCTGGATATACTTTTACTTCATCAAATCTAATATTTACTTTTTGTCCTTGATATTTCGGTGTCACTAGAAATTCCACCTGGTGAACAGCACTTAATAACTGAGAGCGGTAGCCAACATCCTTACCTTCTTTTACTTCTCTTAAAGGAAGACCTGTTCCCAGCAAGTAAGTAGCTTCAACAACATTATTAGATTTTTTAAAGATTTGTTTATTCTCATCGCGGACCGCATCAAGTGCTAAGGCAGCAAATAGCATAATAATTGTTTGATCTTCTTCCGATTTACTGCTGCCAGGATCGAGCTCTGACGAATTATCACTCTTAGTCGCAAGCTGTCCAACCCTGTAAATTGCATTATTATCTTTTAAAATCGGGGAATGGACACGAATATGTATGCCATTAAGCGGGTCTTGATTGTCTAATTCTTCAATTCCAATAATAGGACGATCTTCAATATCTCTAGCAATTACATTCGGAATGTTTAACTCTGCTTCCATTCTTCCAAAAATAGCCTTTAGAGAATCATTACCAACATCAATAGCAGCAATACGTGTATTTGTCATAAAACCATCCCTTTCACCATATGTTAAATAATAGTAAAACATTTCTAAACGTAGTTAAAGATTATAACGTTTACATAGGCAAGTCAACGAAACTGCTAAAAGAATAATGAAACTTTTAATCTAGTAACGTGTTTGTAATGAAGTATACATTTTCGTAAACAAATGTATACTTTATTGTTTACTTGTACACATATCCGTATACATTTGTATACACTTATGTTTACTTGTGTACATATTTGTAATCATGTATATAAATTTGTATACTTTCTTTTTTTAATAATAATTTCAATAAAAAAGTGTTCTCCCCTCCCCTTCCAGCCATAATGTGAAAAGAGACAGTAAGAACACTTTGTCTAAATACTATTAGAAAACAATTGTTTTATTTTCATGTACAATTACTCTATCTTCCAAATGCCACTTAACTGCACGGGAAAGTACACTTCTCTCAATCGAACGTCCAATTTTCTTTAAATCCTCAATCTTATCACGATGGTCTACACGCATTATATCCTGCTCGATAATTGGTCCTTCATCAAGATCATTTGTAACATAATGGGAAGTAGCACCAATTAATTTAACTCCTCTTTTATAAGCACGGTCATATGGTCTCGCACCGATAAAGGCTGGTAAGAACGAATGATGGATATTAATAATTTTAAATGGATGTGCTTCGACAAAATCTGGTGTTAAAATTTGCATGTAGCGTGCTAAAATTATAAGGTCAATATTATTTTCCTTTAATAAAGCTAGCTGCTCTTTTTCTACCTCAGCTCGATTTTCCTTGCTTGCTGGAATATAATAAAACGGGATATTTAAAGATTCTACAATTTCTCTTGAATCTTCATGATTACTAATAACCATCGCAATCTCCGTAAGCAGGTCGCCACTCTGCCATTCCCAAAGTAATTCCCGTAAACAATGAAGCTCTTTTGAAACAAAAATAGCTGTCTTTTTCACTTCATAACCAGAAGTTAGATTCCAATCCATTGAAAAATGTTCTGCAATTGTTTGGAATTCCTTCCTAATCTGCTCTTCTTTTGACTTTAATTCTCCACACTCAAATTCAATTCTAATGAAAAATTGTCCACCGTGCGGATCTGTCGAATATTGACTTGACTCAATAATATTTGCATTATATTCATATAAAAATTTAGAAATAGCCGCCACAATACCAGGCTGATCCGGACACTTAACTAATAAACAGCCTCTGTTCTGCTTACTTTCTTTAAATGCTTTTAATTGATTTTGTACAATCGAATTCATGATGAATATCTCCTTCTTAAAAAATACAACTACCATACATTTAGTACTATGTGAATATTGCTTTGTATATAATATCATAACTTTATCGATCTTTAATACGTAATTAATATTCAGTTAATTCAATTAATTATAATATCTTTTTCTGCTTTATATAATAGTAAGAATACTTATCTCCCTAATTCATTCAACTACTGTTAAACAATATGGAGTATTGTTCACGAAGCATTCCAATGAAATGATTATTAGTCCTAAGTACCTACCTCCATTCTTTAGTTTTTATAATAAACAAAAAAATATTCCCATTTCTTATTTTACATCTTTCAGAATATTTGATAACATTTAAAATATTTGGTATATAAAAGCACATTGTCGTACGTACATCAATTTAGGTTCATTATATGTATAATTTTCTAGAAAACTCTATTTAATAGTCTCCATATTCATACATTCTTTCTGGATATATAGTGATCGGGCTCACGATTTCCCCTCCCCTAAATACTCCATTTTTCAAGCTTAGAAAATTGGAATTCCCGAAGATGTAACGTCGTATTACAATTACTTCTCATTTTGTCAGCTCTGCACAACTGAATCATTTTCCTAATATACTGTTTATACTTTATGAAAGCAGTTGTAAGAATGGTACAAAATGTTTGAAAGTACGTGCATTTAAAATTAAATACTTAAAAAGAAGGTGGCAACAAATGAAAACTGTTGAAGAAATTAAAGAAAATTCTATGGAAGTTGCTAGAAATTACGTCAATGAAGTATATGAAGCAGTAATCGCACGCAACCCAAATGAAAGTGAATTCCATCAAGCTGTTAAAGAAATTTTTGATTCCCTTGTGCCAGTATTCGCAAAAGAACCAAAATATATGAAACACGGTGTACTTGAGCGTATTTCTGAGCCAGAAAGACTTATTACTTTCAGAGTTCCATGGGTTGATGATAATGGAAAAGTCCATGTAAACCGTGGTTTCCGTGTTCAATTTAACAGCAATATCGGTCCTTATAAAGGCGGTATTAGATTCCATCCTTCAGTAAATGCAAGTATTATTAAGTTTTTAGGGTTTGAGCAAATTTTTAAAAACTCTTTAACTGGTCAGCCAATTGGCGGCGGTAAAGGCGGTTCAGATTTCGATCCTAAGGGCAGATCAGACAATGAAATTATGAGATTTACTCAAAGCTTTATGACTGAGCTCTGTAAATATATCGGACCTGATGTAGACGTTCCTGCTGGCGATATAGGCGTTGGCGCTAGAGAAGTAGGTTATATGTTCGGACAATATAAAAAGATCCGTGGCGGCTATGAGGCTGGCGTTCTAACTGGTAAAGGAATTGGCTATGGCGGAAGTTTAGCAAGAACAGAAGCTACTGGTTACGGTACGGTTTATTTCGTCGAGGAAATGTTAAAGGATCAAGGTTTAGGCTTTGCTGGAAGTACAGTAATTGTATCCGGTTCTGGTAATGTTTCAACATATGCAATTCAAAAGGCACAAAGCTTTGGTGCTAAAGTTGTCGCATGCAGTGATTCTAATGGTTATATTTATGATAAAGAGGGCATTAACCTTGATACAGTTAAGAGAATAAAAGAAGTAGAGAGAAAGAGAATTTCAGAATATGTAAATGAACATCCACATGCTGAATATCATGAAGGCTGCTCTGGCATCTGGTCAATCCCTTGTGATATTGCTTTACCATGTGCTACACAAAATGAAATTGATGAACTAGCAGCTCAAATATTAGTTGATAATGGTGTTAGAGCAGTTGGAGAAGGTGCTAATATGCCTTCTACACTTAAAGCAATCGACATATTCTTAAACAATAATATTCTTTTTGGGCCTGCAAAAGCTGCTAACGCTGGTGGTGTAGCTGTTTCATCATTAGAAATGGCACAAAACAGCATGAGACTTTCTTGGACATTTGAAGAAGTCGATGCTAAATTACATGAAATTATGAAAAATATTTATAGAAACAGTGTGAAAGCAGCTGAAAATTACGGTCATCCTGGAAACTTAGTTGTCGGTGCTAATATTGCAGGATTTATTAAAGTAGCAGATGCGATGATCGCTCAAGGTGTTATCTAATCCATTTTATAATAAGAAAAAAGACAATTTCAAAACGAAATTGTCTTTTTTCCTTAAATCCGGTTATCTTGTTTCATTTTATCATATAATAATTCCCGTGAATCCTCTTCTAAAAATTGAACATCAACTGTTGAGTCTTTCCCGTCATTGTTAACTTGTATAATCTCTCCTGCGAAAGAATAATTCGATTCAGGCAGGAAGACATCTAATTTCGAACCAATAGCCATTTCCACTTGCTTAGGTAATGAAATCTGACATCCTCCAGTACTAATATCTACTATACTAGCTTCCGTTTGATCTATTATTCTGCCACTGTAAGGAATATCTTTTATAGGAAGATTTGATTTTTCCTTACCTACCGCTACTTCCTCTACAGCATTGCCAAGCGGTTCCGGAAGCAAAGTTAATAAACAAAGAATAGAAACTTGAAATTTAGGAGATAATTGTTTTTGATTAAAAGTCAGCTTACTCATAGAAAAGATATATTTAGAAATAGCATAAACCATTCCTGACTTTTCCCCATATTCAATATCTTCTTCATTCACTTTATTTCCGTACACTTCACGAACCCAAGCTTGAGTCTGCTCAAGCGGCATATGGAAGAATGTAAATTGTGCTTTATATCCTTCTGAATATTCATTATAGTAAGTAAGCCTTGCTTCTAGTTCATGTTCCCCTTCCTTACCATGAATAATTAATTTTACACTTCCATCTAATCTCTCAAGTTCTGGGAGCATGACAGTACACCCATTATCAAATACATCAAGACATTTAGCTTTAATAGATGAATGATTGCTGCTTACATTTACAATATCAACTTCATAATCTCTCTCGAAGCTTTCAGCCTGGCTATCTCTAGGACGCTCATATGCAATCATAAAAGAGCATAAAATTAAAACAATATTAAAACAAATCCAAAATAAATTAATAATAGGTCCTGCATAATAACCATATTCTAATGAGTCTATTAATACTAATACACCTTTAACTGCTGCAATCAGTGATACAAAAAGCAGAACAGAGGCTGGCTTAAGAAAAGCCTTATTTAAACTTGCTTCTTTCTTCGATTGGATTCCTTTCGGAGTTACTTTAAACTTAATTGGCTTTTTAAGAATAGTTTCAACTAACACTGCCCATGCAAGAGAAGGAGTTAAAATTGTCTCTTGAATATTACTCCAGAAAAATGATACTTTCCTGCCGTTAATAATATAGTTCGCAATATTAGTAAATAAGAAATACGGCAGCCAAATTGTCATAATAGCGGAAACGGTTGTGTTTAAAAAAGGTACTCCAAATAATAAATATACGATCGGAGAAAGAATAAAGATCATCTTAAATAAGCCAAAATACCAATAGCTCGCAGATCCTAAGTATAATAATCTCTGCATTACCGTCAGCCCTTTAAGTGTTAAAGGGTTCCACTTTCTGATCGTTTGAATATTCCCTCGTGCCCATCTAATTCTTTGAGATATTAAATCATCTAATGACTCAGGTGCTAAGCCTTGTGCCAAAACTTCACTGTATGCAATAGTTTTGTAACCCTTAGCCTGCAATAACATACCTGTTGCCATATCTTCTGTAATTGTTCCAGTAGCAAATCCTCCAACAGAATCTAATGCTGTACGACTGAATATCGTATTGCTTCCAACATAAATGGCTGCATTAAATCTATCCCTGCCTGATTGAATATTTTGCATGAAATTATCCTGTTCATTCGGAATATTTCTGCCTTGAAAGCTATTATACTGAAAAATATCTTCATTAAAAAAGGATTGCGGAGTTTGCACAAAGGCAACATTTTGGTCATTAAAAAACCCGACAGTATGCTTTAGAAAATTCGGTTTAGGTACCATATCCGCATCTAAGGTAACGACCAATTCACCATTCGTATATGCCATAGCATTATTTAAATTACCTGCTTTTGCATGCTCGTTTGTCGGACGATCCAAATATTTAATTCCTAATTTCTCTGCAAGCTTCCTTGCTTCAGCTCTTCGGCCATCATCACACAGCCATATGTTCATCTTCTCTTTGTCATATTCAATGTTCTTACAGCCAAGAATCGTTCTCGTTAATACGTCAGAAGATTCATTATACGTTGCAATAAATATATCAACTGTCGGAAGTACCTTAGGCAGTTCCGGTTTAGCATATTTAGTAGGCTTAAATAATGTAATATAATTTAATGTACTTTGGATAATAAGTATTAGTTCAACTGTTACCAGTGCAAGCCCAGCTATTAATGCCCATCCAGTCGGCAATGTGTATAAAAATCTCCAGCCAATATAAATCCATGAAACGAGTAAAGATAAAATAATTAGTACTCTTTTAATATTCATTTTATAATCCATTCATCACCCTTCTTTCATTTTATTTTTTTGAACATAGACAACAAGAAATGAAAACCATACTGTGAAAATTTTGTCAGTTTTGGTCGAAGATGCTAGTTTTTATTATAGAAAAACCTTTCCATAGTTTTCTAGTGAATTTCTTCCTATTTATATGTAATTTTTTACCACGGTATTTTTTCTATAATAATTACCACTTCTGTATTAAATTTCGGAGAAAATGCTGCATTATTGGGGGTTAATCTCTTAAAAACTATTTAATAAAAGAGACGGATGATTATTTAAAAATACAATTAGTTATTCGAGTTTTTATAACTTCACTAACTTAATATTTAATATTATTTATAAAATAATGAAATTTCCGAATGATTTTTAGTTATCCATCTAGTATTTCATCTATAAATTTGTTACTAATTTATAGATATGTATAATCCAACTATCTATCCCATCTCAATACAAAAATGTAAAATAGTATGTGAGAAAAGACCTATCTTTTTCCTATTTTTTCTGTTATCTTAAAATTAACTAATTATTTTATAAGGGGTTTGCTATGAAAAGGACATTAACGTGGAAACTTGGAATTATTATTATCGGTGTTATTTTTTCATCTTTAATCATTACTTCTTTCACGACCTACAGAACAGCGTACAAGAGTCTTTATGAAGCAGCCGGAATAGAAGCATATGGTTGTGCGAATATTACAACGGGTCTACTGACACCTCAAGATGTTAGTGACATAATGAGTGGAAAGAGAAATGATGAAATAGGGGATTTTCTTAACTGGACTGTCAACCATAAAGCTATTTTTGAAAGCCAATATATTCTTGATCTGGATGGCAAAATTTTAGCAATGGATGATAATTTGAAAAATAAAGGATTCAATGTGGGCGATTCCTTTTATATGGATAAAGATGCTATTAATATGTTACTAGAAATGAAGCATTCTACCTATTCTCATATTTACGAATATGGCGGAATGAAAAGACTCTCTGGATATGCGCCTATTTTCAAAGACCATGATCCCAGTAAAGAGGTTATTGCTGTTAACGTAATCGATTTTGACGGCAACATCGTTTCAGACCGTACTTGGACTGTTGTGAAGGATGGAATTTTATTAGGCTCTATTCCATTAATTTTGGCAACAATCCTTACATTATTTTTAATTAGAAAGAAGACAAAGCCAATCTCACAACTGATCGAGAGAACGAGAATCATTGCAGACGGTGATATAACTGCATCTGCTCTACGTGTTAAAAGCAATGATGAAGTAGGAGATCTAGCTAGAAATCTTAATGAGATGTCCGCCAATCTAAGAGAAGTTATTTCAACGATTAAAGGTGCCTCAGCAGAACTAGTTTCAAATGTGAATACTACATCTGCTTCCATGAATGAAATGAGCACAGCACTTAGTCGTGTTTCTAACAAAATGGAGGAGGTAGCTTCTGAAACTTCTACAGGAGCTGAAATGACCGGTGACGCTTCAAAAGCATTAACGAGCTTAGCTAGTTTAATCAGCTCATCTAAGGAAAAAGCAGATGCTAGTGTTGATAGCGCAGAACATACTATGGTAACAGCTGAACAAGGTATACAAAAGGTTCATGAAATTGTAGAGAGAATGAATGTTATTAAATCATCTACTTTAGATACACAGCAAATTATCGGAACATTAAGTAATTACACATCTGAAATTCAAAATATTACAGAAGCAATCACTCAAATTGCAGAACAAACGAATTTACTTGCATTAAATGCCGCAATTGAAGCTGCACGTGCTGGTGAAAATGGAAAAGGTTTCGCCGTTGTTGCTGATGAGGTACGCAAATTAGCAGAACAATCAAACCGGGAAGCTTCAGAAGTCGGCAATCTTGTGGCAAAGATTACGGCAAGTATTAATGAAACTGTCCACAGAATTGAAGAAAGCCGTAAAAATGTAGAAGAAGGAGAACAAACAGTTAATGAAACTGGTGAAGCACTGGAGAAAATCAGCTTTGCCGTAAAAAATATTGTTAGTGAAATTAAAGGACTATCCTCCTTAACACATGATGAAGCAGAAACTTCTGCTCAAATTGTTCAACTCGTTCATCGTTTAGAAGAAGCTAATGAGAATATGTCTAATAGTGCTCAAGAAGTATCGGCTGCAACTGAACAAACGGCCGCTTCTGTTGAAGAAGTTGCATCCCGCTCAGATTCAATAACTGAGATGGCGAATAAACTTAATACAATTGTTAATAAATTTAAACTTTAAACGATAATTATTAGTAAAATATAAGAAAAATAAGCAGCTCTGTTCATTCGACTGAATAGGGCTGCTTATTTTTTAGCTTATAATAGTCATCCACATAATGGTTTAACACACTTAAAGCACCTTTATAGAGAAATTGTGCAGCTTTCATTAAGCTTTTTTCATCAATTGTAAAAGCAGGATGATGCCAATCTTCATTGCCATTAGTCCCAAAAAAAACAAATGCACCGGGTATATGCTGTAAATAATAAGAAAAGTCCTCTCCTGCCATCGATGGAACAGGATCAATAATATGCAAAGACTGACTATTTGCAGACTGATGGAGAATTTCTGTAACAGCAGGATTATTTTGCAGTGGAGGCGGTCCTGGAAACCAGCGGATGGAGAACTCTTGAGAAAAACCTGAGGCTGTATGTTCTATAATTTTCCGGAATCTCGCTTCTACTTCCTGGCGAATATGATGATCAAAGGTACGAATTGTGCCCTCAATTGTTACATCACCTGGAATAACATTCCACGTGCTTCCCCCTGTTATTTTTGTTACACTGACAACCGCACTATGAAGCGGAGAAACATTTCGGCTTACGATCGTTTGAAGGGCTGTAATTAAATAAGCAGATGCTGTAATTGGGTCACTTCCATTATGAGGCATAGCTGCATGGCTTCCTTTTCCATAAAAAACAACTTGAAAACGATCTACTGCTGCCATTAGCGCCCCTGCTTTTAGACCAATCGTTCCAACTTGTAAGTCCGGCTTATTATGTATTCCAATAATAGCTTCAACATTCCTAATATGACCATCTTTTATAACTTTTTCAGCTCCTCCACCTAATTCCTCCGCTGGCTGAAAAATAAATTTAATTGTTCCATTTAAATTTTCTTCATTCTCTTTTAGGAGATAAGCAGCACCAATCGCTGCTGCTGTATGAAAATCATGCCCGCATGCATGCATCTTCCCACTGATTTTTGAGGTATATGAAAGTCCAGTCTTCTCTTCAATAGGAAGAGCATCAATATCTGCACGGATTGCAATGACCGGCCCCTCCTTCTTACCCTTTATTTCTGCAATAACACCCGTTTTTAGTTTTGTTTCAAGAATACTGATATTATTCTCCTCAAGGCATTTTCTAATAAACTTTGTTGTTTCATATTCTTCATTTGATAGTTCAGGATATTGATGGAGATGACGCCGAATTGCAATTAAATGCTCTTCTAATTGATCTGTTCTACTCAAAATAACACCTCCTTCTTTTATAAATCCAGACGATAGCACATTACTAATACATCTTTTCCTTCAAATTCTTTTTCCTTATCCCGTTTGAAACCAAGCCATTCATACAATCGAATCGCTTTTTGCATCTTATTACTCGTATGTAAAAATAGAGAAACGGCGCCTATGCTCTTTGCATAATTTATACTTGTATCCAGTAATTGCTGGGCAACTCCTCGACTTCTTGCATTAGGATGAACAGCTAATAGTCTAATGATAGGAGAAAAAATTTGAAGCTCCGGCTTTCCGTATGCTTCTTCGGAAGATTTAAAAATCTGTATCGTTCCAAGAATCTCCTCCCCATCTTTTGCAACGAAAATTTTATCAATATAAGGATTATCAACAGATGAGCGAATATTCTCCAAATATTCCTGCCATAATTCAGGAGCCGAATATTCTTCCTCATACTGTTGATAGCTTTCAATTAATAAACTTCTTACTATTTCACGCTCTTCATCAACTAACTCGCTTATTAAAATTTGATTAGACATACAAAACCCCCTCTGTCCTTCCCTTCTATAACTTAGCTTCTTCAGTATTTAACACTCTTTCCAAATGTGATATTCCCACCTCTGTTACTGCTCTATAAACATTATTCTCACCAATCTCAATAACAGGAACATGGCGTACATTATATTTAATTTGTAAAATATCTCTCCATTCATCCTTATTTGTTACATCAATTGTTTCATAGCTAATTTCTCTTTCTTGTAAATATTTTTTCACTTCATCACAATAATGGCAGCCTTCTTTTGACCAAACAACAACAGATAGCTCTCTCGGCATAGTAATAAAACTCCTTCCTTCGCTTATTTTTTCATGAATGAGAGGGAAATTGCACAAAAAAACTCCTGAACGTCTTAGAACGAACAGGAGCTTTTGGTTGACCAATCAGCTTTTATACTTAGCTCTCATTTTACTCATATTATTCCAATCTGTAAAGTATAATTTAGAAAGAATTTTATACAGTATGAAAATTTCAGAAAAATTAAAAAACTTGTTGACTGATATGTTTTTTTGAAGTAGAGTGGAAATCAATTTCAAATAATAGACAGTAAGAACCAAATGAATTGCCTTTAAAATTCATTTTATATCCTCTCCCAAGAATAAATTATTTGAATAAAATGACCTCTTCTTAATTTTAAAAGAGGAATATCAAACATTAAAACCAAGTAAACAACTCTAATTAATGTGTTTACTTGGTAGAAAAGGAGTGTTGTTTAATGAAAAAGGCAAAATGGTTAGCAGCAGTATTCACTACCCTTCTGGCTCTTGTTATTTCAGGTTGCGGAAATGGTGAAAAAGCATCGACTGCAGCAGACAAGGACAATGGGCAAAAAGAAGAAAAGAAAGAAGTAACCTTAAAAATTAGTGCATCCTCTACCCCACATGCAGAAATATTGGAGTATATTGCATCTGATTTAGAAAAAGAAGGGATTAAATTGGAAGTCAGTTCATCAGACGGTATCCAAACAAATCAGCAAACTGCTGAGAAACAGATCGATGCCAACTTCTTCCAACATACACCTTTTTTAGAACAAGTAAATAAGGACAGCGGCTTGGACTTAGTAAAAGTTATTGGTGTACATATTGAACCTTTTGGTGTTTATTCAAAAAAAATCAAAAAGATTGAAGATTTATCGGAAGGAGCGAAAGTAGCAGTCCCTAAAGATCCTGTTAACTTTTCACGAGCATTATTATTATTTGAAAATAACAATATTATTGAATTGAATAAAGAAAAAGATGGGAATTATACAATTGAAGATATTAAGAAAAATGATAAAAAAATTGAATTCGTTCCTGTTGACGGTCCGCTTCTTGTACGCTCACTTGATGACGTAGAGGCATCAGCAATCAATACAAACTATGCTCTAGAAGGTGGATTTAAGCCACTTGAAGATGCTCTTATTATTGAAGGAACCGATTCTCCATATGTTAATATTCTAGTTTCTCGTCCAGACAATAAAGACAGCGAGCCAATCCAGAAGCTTGCAAAAGTGTTAACGACTGAGAAAGTAAAGAAATTTATTCTAGAAAAATATGAAGGTGCTGTTGTTCCAGCCTTCTAAATAGCAAAAATAAGAAACTGTTCATGTCAGGAATGTTCATGAAGCTAATCTTTATATCCCCTTCATGAACATTTCACAACCTTCTTCTGAAAACCAATGATAATCATTAAGAAAAATCGAGGTGGCTCACTTTGATACATTTTCATGAAGTTTCAAAATTATTTAACGATGGGGCAAAAGAGATCGAAGCATTAAAAGATATTAATCTTACAATTGAGAAAGGTGATATTTTCGGTGTCATCGGATTTAGCGGTGCAGGAAAAAGCACACTCCTTCGTATAGTCAATTTATTGGAATACCCAACTTCCGGAACAGTCATTGTCGAAGGAAGAAACTTAGTAGCCCTTTCTAACAAAGAATTAAGAGAAGCTAAAAAGAATATCGGAATGGTTTTCCAACACTTTAATTTACTTAACTCAAAAACTGTTTTTCATAACATAGCGATGCCTTTGCTATTAAGTAAAAAAGGGAAGGAAGAAATTAAAAATCGTGTAGATGAACTTCTTCATTTTGTCGGCCTGGAGGATAAAGCAGAAAGTTATCCAGACCAGCTTTCAGGCGGTCAAAAGCAAAGGGTTGGTATAGCTCGTGCACTAGCAACAAATCCATCTATTTTATTATGTGATGAAGCAACATCTGCACTTGATCCGCAAACTACAACATCAATTTTACAATTACTAAAAAGAATAAATAAAAAATATAATATTACAATTTTAATGATCACTCATGAAATGGAAGTTATTAAGCAAATTTGTAACAATGTAGCCGTCATGGAAAATGGACGCATCGTTGAATCAGGGCAAATCATTAATATTTTTGCTAATCCTGAAACAGAAACGACACGTAATTTTATCCGCTCAGTCATACGCGATGAAATTCCTGAAACAGTATATAAATTATTAAGCGAAAAAGATAAATTCAGCCGTATTTTCAAAATTGATTTTCTTGGTTTAAGTACCGGGCAGCCTCTCGTCTCCAGAGTAGCAAAAATGTTCGATGTACAAATTAATATTTTATACGGTAACATTACTGAACTTCAGAACATTCCATTCGGTAACTTAATTGTTGAATTAATCGGTGACAATAGAGAAATTGATAGAGCTTTAAAATTTATTCATGACCAAAAAGTGAAAGTAACGGAGGTGACTGTCAATGGAAGTAAGTACGGAGCTCATTTTGAAAGCTTTGTGGGAAACGCTCTACATGGTTAGCATTTCACTCTTTTTCGGAAGCATCCTCGGAATATTCCTTGGAATTTTACTAGTTGTTACGAGAAAGGGACATATTTTAGAGAACAAATTTATCTTTTCTATTGTAAATCCAGTCGTTAATATTTTTCGTTCCATCCCTTTCATTATTTTACTTGTTGCTATTATCCCGCTTACGCGATTGATTGTAGGAACATCAATCGGAACAACGGCAGCGATTGTCCCACTTGTTCTTCATGTTGGTCCATATATATCAAGGCTTGTTGAAAATTCACTGTTAGAAGTAGATGAGGGAATTATTGAAGCAGCAAAATCTATGGGTGCAACCCCATTTGAAATTATCTCTCGCTTTATTATTCCAGAATCATTTGCATCACTGATCCTCAGTATAACGACGGCTACAATTGGTTTAATTGGAGCAACAGCAATGGCAGGTGCGATAGGCGGCGGTGGACTAGGTGATGTCGCTATAACCTATGGATATCAGCGTTTTAGCACAATTACAATTTTTGTTACAGTTATCATTCTAGTTTTCATTGTTCAGGCTGTTCAAGGCATTGGAAATATTCTTGAAAGAAAAATTAGAAGACTATAAAAACTTTTCAGTTACTAGAAGCTTCAATATATCTTTGCTTATTATTAGAGAAGTTCAATCTGGCTTTACTGTCTGCCATCCACTATAAAATTATGGAGGAACTGTAATGAAAAAGATAACAATATTCACTATATTAACGCTTATTATTCTCCTCGCTGGATGCTCAAGCAACAGTACTAACACTCAAGAAAAAGACGAAAAAATTAAAGTTGGTATTAGAAACTATGAACTGCGCACATGGGAATTTTTAAAGGAACAAGCTAAAAAAGAAGGTCTGGAAATTGAAATAGTTAACTTTTCTTCTGCCTATGACCCTAATGAAGCTCTAATAAACGGTGATGTTGATGTAAATGCCTTTCAGCATGTTGCATACTTGGATTCATTTAATTCTAAAAACAATACGAACCTAGTACCGATCGGAACGACCATTATTGCTCCAATCGGCTTATATTCAACTAAATACAAAACAATCGATGAAATTCCAGATGGTGCACAAATTGCTGTGCCAAATGACCAGTCAAATTGGGGACGCGCATTATTACTGCTGCAAGAAGCAAAACTTTTAACGGTCGTTGATGACTTTGACGGCAATGGGGGAGCAGATAAGATAAAAGACAATCCAAAAAAACTTGAAATCGTTCCAGTAGACAGTGCAAGTACACCAAGGGTAATGGAGGATACTGCGGGCTCTGTTATTAACAATGGTGTAGCAGTAGAAGCAGGACTTTCTTTAAAAGATGCATTAATCCATGAAAATAAAACTGCAAAACCATATATTAATATAATTGCAGCAAAAAAAGAGAACCTTGAAAATAAAACTTTTCAAAAATTAGTTAATATCTATCAATCAGAGGAAACTGAGAAATTTATTGAAGATACTTATAAAGGAAACTATATTCCGACATTTATTACATTGGACGAATTAAGTCAATATAAAGAAACATATTCAAATAAGTAAGCGAGGGAACTGTAAATGAGCCAAAACAGAGAAATGAAACTAGCCGCATATTTAGTCGGAACTGGTATACATGTTGCATCATGGCGTCATCCATCAGCAAAGCCCAACACCAGTATTGATATAGAAGCGCTGCAGCATTTAGCACAGACTGCAGAAAGAGGGAAATTCGATCTAGCCTTCATCGCGGACAGTCTGGCGATTAATCCGGAGTCTCATCCGCAAATACTAAATAGATTCGATCCGGTTGTATTAATTACAGCTCTTAGTGCTGTAACCCGAAAGATTGGTGTAGGAGCTACTGCTTCTACCACATATAGTGAACCATACATACTTGCTCGTCAATTTGCCTCTGTTGACCATATAAGCGGTGGCCGGGCTGCCTGGAACGTAGTAACAACGGCTGATGCAACTGGTGAAACAGCACTTAACTTCAGCCGTGATAAACATTGGGAGCATGATCATCGTTATGAAAGAGCGGAAGAATTTATTGACGTTGTACAAGGATTATGGGATTCATGGGAAGACGATGCATTTACATATAATAAGCAAACCGGACAGTTTTTTAACCCTGACAAATTACATGAGCTGAACTTTAAAGGTAAGTACTTTTCCGTTAAAGGACCGTTAAATATTGCCCGCTCCAAACAAGGTCAGCCCGTTATTATTCAAGCCGGCGCCTCTCTTCCAGGACAAAGATTAGCTGCACGGACAGCAGAAGTAGTTTTTGTTCACTGGGATAATATAAAAGAAGCAAAACACCATTATAAAAAACTTAAATCACAGCTAAAGGATTTTGGCAGGAACGAAGATGAGTTACATATTCTTCACGGTATTTCCCCTATTATCGGAGAAACAGAAGAAGCTGCTATCCAAAAATATAATGATTTACAAAACTTAATCGATCCTTATGAAGCTTTAAAATTTGTTTCAGGTTACATGGGTAATGTGGACTTTTCAAAATACTCTCTTGATACACCTGCGAGAGAGATTGAATTTCCACATGTAAACAGTATTCAAAGTAATTTTAATGAAATGAAAAAAATTGTTGAAAAAGAAGATCTAAAAGTTGGAGACTTGTATACAAGATTTTTTGGAGCAGCCAGACGAGACGGATTCATCGGTACCCCAGTTCAAATTGCTGATGAATTGGAGAAATGGTTTACTGAAAAAGCAGCAGATGGATTCATGATACAATTCCCGCTTCTGCCCAATGATTTAGAGGACTTTGTTCGTCTAGTCATTCCAATCTTACAAGAGAGAAAATTATTCCGCTTAGATTATGAGGGAAATACTCTCCGTGAACACCTTAATCTAAAGAAGCCGAAAAATGTATTCATTCAAAAAACAGGAGCATCTAAAAGTTATAGTAAGATTTAGTTGTAAGCAATGAGACGGAGATAGCACAGTATACTGATTTATCAACAAATAAAGATGTATAATGTGCAACCTTTAATCCTCTCCAGGACGATATGGTTATTAAA
Organism: Metabacillus fastidiosus NBRC 101226; assembly: GCF_001591625.1. Taxonomy (GTDB): domain Bacteria; phylum Bacillota; class Bacilli; order Bacillales; family Bacillaceae; genus Metabacillus; species Metabacillus fastidiosus. Next base: position 19,073 of record NZ_BCVG01000023.1, on the reverse strand, counting down.
CAGCTCACCTCCAATTTACTTGATAAATGAGTTGTGGGGCTGTCCAATAAGTCCCTGATAAGTTTGAAAAGCAGAAAGGCCCTGTCACCAAATCCTTGATTTTACTGAATTTTCATCGCAGGGCCTTTCAGCAGGGTGTCCGAGAAGGGTTGCTTTTCACCCTTTTCGGACACCCTCATTCCTTTATCATCTATCCGCTATCCCCCATTTCCCCTCTACCTATCTCATTACGGCATTAATATTATCTAAAATCCATATTGTTTCAATGTTTTCCAAGTACTAAAATAAGTGCATAGCAATACTGACAATTGTTTAATTTAATAATTAACATTAATCATAAAGAAGGAAGGTCGAATAAATGACTATTTCTACAGAAGAAAGAAATCAAGTTGCTAAAAATTATGTGGAAGAAGTTTTTGCAACTATTCAAAAACGTAATCCTAACGAAAATGAATTCCACCAAGCAGTTAAAGAAATCTTTGACTCACTTGTACCTGTTTTCGCAAAACATCCAAAATATATGGAAAGCGGTATTCTTGAAAGAATCTCCGAACCAGAACGTTTAATCACTTTCAGAGTTCCATGGGTAGATGATAATGGAAAAGTTCATGTAAACCGTGGTTTCCGTGTTCAATTTAACAGTGCAATCGGACCTTACAAAGGTGGTCTTCGCTTCCACCCATCTGTAAACGCAAGTATCATCAAATTCCTAGGATTTGAACAAATCTTTAAAAATTCCTTAACAGGTCAGCCGATCGGCGGCGGTAAAGGTGGTTCTGATTTCGATCCTAAAGGTAAATCTGATAATGAAATCATGCGCTTTACACAAAGCTTCATGACTGAGCTTTGCAAATATATCGGTCCTGATGCAGACGTACCTGCTGGTGATATCGGTGTTGGTGCTAGAGAAGTTGGCTATATGTTCGGACAATACAAAAGAATTCGCGGCGGTTACGAAGCTGGTGTCTTAACTGGTAAAGGACTTGGCTACGGCGGAAGCTTAGGACGTACAGAAGCTACTGGTTACGGTACAGTTTACTTCGTACAAGAAATGTTAAAAGATGCAGGATCAAGCTTTGAAGGAAGCACTGTTGTTGTATCTGGTTCTGGTAACGTATCAACATACGCAATCGAGAAAGCTCAAAGTTTAGGTGCTAAAGTTGTTGCATGTAGTGATTCTGGCGGTTATGTGTATGATCCAAATGGAATCAACCTTGCTACAGTAAAACAAATCAAAGAAGTAGAAAGAAAAAGAATCAGCGAGTATGTAAATGTACATCCACATGCAGAATATCATGAAGGCTGTACTGGAATCTGGTCAATCCCTTGTGATATTGCTCTTCCATGTGCTACACAAAATGAAATTAACGAAGAATCAGCTAAACTTCTAGTTGCTAACGGTGTTAAAGCTGTTGGTGAAGGTGCAAATATGCCTTCAACATTAGAAGCAATCGAAGTGTTCTTAACTAACAGTGTTCTTTTCGGACCAGCAAAAGCTGCTAATGCAGGTGGCGTTGCAGTTTCTGCTTTAGAAATGGCACAAAACAGCATGAGACTTGCTTGGACATTCGAAGAAGTTGATGCAAAACTTCACGACATCATGGTTAATATTTACAAGAGTGCTGTAAATGCAGCTAACGAATATGGTTACCCAGGTAATCTTGTAGTTGGTGCAAATATTGCAGGTTTCTTAAAAGTAGCAGATGCAATGATGGCACAAGGTGTAATCTAATATGGAAGGAGAGAATGGATGCCATTCTCTCCTTTTTATTATGCTTCATGTATTTTAAAAATGACGTTTTTCCACGAAACCAATCTTATTAACTGAAATCCTGTACTGAAGCCGATTATTTAAATCTGCCAAACTTAAAAAATAACCATGTCCTGCTCCGGTATCGATCCCTATCTTATTTTCTGAAAGCCAAAATTCACCTGTTGGCGTACCGAGCCGATATGCCGGCGTATGCCCGAAGACGATCGTTTCATCATGTTGAAATGATGAACAGTAGAATGCTTCACGGATTGTTATAAAGTCTTCAAATTTCTGATCTTTTAGTGCAATACCAGGCCTGATGCCTGCATGAACAAACAAGAAATCTGATTCTTTATACCAATAAGGTAATGAAGAAAAAAACGGCTTCCACCTCTGTGTAAATATATCTTTCTTCATATTTTTTTCAATCACGCGCTCTTCGTGGTTCCCTCTTAAAGCAACCGCTCCCTTTTGTACAAGCTCCTCAATTATCTCAAGTGTTTTAAAATTATCAGTATTTTCTCCAATATAATCTCCCAGGAGAAATAAACGATCTTGATCGGGATTATACCCTGAATATGTTAACAGGCTTAATAATGAATCACCATGCCCATGAATATCTGATATAGCAAGTATCCTTCCCAATATTTAACCTCCTTACTTGCTTCGAACTGTCTGCTCTAATTTCTTCTCATCCTTTTTAGCAAATACCAATGTATCTTTAAGAGGAAATTCAAGATGTACAATTGTATCTATTGGAAATGCTTTTTCATGTAAGACAGTCACTCTTCCACCCGCAGTATGAATGATAATTCTCCACTTCTTCCCTTCATAAACAGTGTGTATTACCTTACCTTGTAAGCAATTATCATTCAAAGCAGCAGATGTCTGCTCTAACACTTTAATATCCTCTGAATTAATCATGACAACAGCTTCATTTCCTTCCTTTACTTCCCCTTTTCCAGTAATCAGCGTCTCTCCAATTAGAACAGTTTGCCCATCAGACAGTTGCTCATTTACAGCTATCCCTTGTAATCGATTTGTCATTCCTAAAAGCCCTGCTACCCATAATGAAGCAGGCTGTTCACATACTTGTTTCGGGGTACCCAGCTGCTCAATACTGCCATCCCTTAAAATAAGAATACGGTCTGCAAGGGCATATGCTTCAAGCGGATCATGTGTAACATGCAAGACTGTTGTACCTAACTGGCGAAGTAAATATGAAAGCTCATTTCTCATTTCATACCGCAATTGCATATCTAGATTCGAAAGCGGTTCATCCATCAACAATAACTTAGGTTCAGTAGCTAAAGCTCTTGCGATTGCCACCCTTTGCTGTTGCCCCCCTGATAATTGCACCGGAAAGCGATTCTCTAACCCCCTTAAGCTTAATAATTCAAATAATTTATGTTTCTTCTCTTCAATAATATGCTTTTTTACTTGTTTTAATTTCAGGCCGTAAACAATATTTTGCTCAATAGTCATATGAGGCCAAAGAGCATAATCTTGAAACACCATATTAATCGGCCTTCTCTCTGGAGGCATGAGAAATTTGGAAGAAGAGAGCAATTCATTATGAAGGATAATTTCCCCTGAGCTAGGAAGCTGCAAACCTGCTACCAGCTGAAGCAAAGTTGATTTCCCGCAGCCTGAAGGTCCAAGTATACTAATAATTTCTCCAGTATTAACGGAAAATGAAATATCCTTCAATACTTGCAATCCATTAAAATTCTTCGATATGTTTCGAATGATTAACGACATATTCATCCTCCTGTACATGACTTACTGACTTGTTAAAGCTTCTTTCACCTAGAAATTTAATTATCATAATAATAATGACGACAGCTGTTCCACTCGTTATCGTTGCTGCTGTAGCATAACCGTAATTTAAATCTTCAAATGCCCGATTAATAGCAACCGGTAAGGTGATGAAGCTAGGCGGATAAAGAATCGTAGAAATAGCCAAATCAAAAACACTTGTCCCAAATGCTGTTAATACTGCCGTTAGTAGCGATGCTTTAATAAGCGGCACAAGCACATAACGAATCCTTGAAATTAATGGTGCTCCTTGGAGGGCAGCAGAGGATAGAAGACTCTGTGGAACTCGCGTCATGGAGCTAAGGATTAACCTCGTGGAAATTGGAATAGCACCCGCAATACTTGCCAGCACTAAAATCCAGGGTGTCCCGTACAAATGCAGATTTATTGATTCCAGCCATGATTGATTCCAAATAAAAATATAGCCTATTCCAAGCACGACTCCCGGTACAGCTAAAGAGATGATAGATAATGAATCAATTAACGGACGCAATTTAAAATTAGTAAATACAAGTACATATGTAATCATAAAACCTATTCCTAAACTAACAACAGCCGCTACGCCTGCTATTACTATCGAATGGATCAGCCCTTGTATTACGGTTGATTCAATGTTTAATAAGGAAAGATAATGATCCACCGTAAAGTTATTAAGTGAAATGCCGTTGCCAATCGTTTTCATAAATGAAACTAATAGATTACTCCCAAGCGGAATTCCTAAGGCAATTAATAGAAAACATATATTTACTATCATAAATAAAGGGGAATATTTCCCTTTTTTAGGTTTATAACGCTCTGCCCGTTCATTAAGGGAATGGAATTTACCCTTCCTTAATACCCACATTTGAATAGCCATGGCAATAATGATGATTCCAACTAAATAGAAGGAAAGAACACCTGCCATATCAAAACGGATTGGCGCTGTGTAAAGTGCTGTATAAATAGAATAAGGTAATGTCGGAAAACTATATACCGCAGCAAGGGATGCCGGTAATCCAAAGTCACCAATTGTATCCATAAAAATTAATGCTCCACCCGATAAAAAGGCTGGAAGTATTAATGGGAAATGAACGGTACGAAATGCTGACCATACATTTGCTCCACATAGTCTGGCTGCTTCACCATACCTTGCAACATTCCATTCTAATGCTGCGGTTACCGCTAAATACGCATACGAAAATTTACATAATGTCATAATAAAAATCAAACCAAACGGCTGAAAAATGAACTCTGTCACCCAGCTAATTCCGAAAATTTGATTTGCTATCCCTTTTCCACTTGAAAAAAGCACCCAGCCTTGTGCAAGAATAAAAGATGGCAAAATCAATAATGCCCATGCTGTAAAATCAAGCCATAATGCTGTTCTGAATTCCACTGTTTTTCGAAAAATAGCAAGTATTCCGCCCAGTGCTGTGCCAAGCACTGCCGTTCCAATTGCAAGAATAAGAGAATTCATAAGTGACTTTCTCCATAACTCGCGCTCAAAAATTTCAAATAGCAAATCCCATCCGGCAAAATGGCCTTCTCCGAAAAACATCCCCGGCAGAACAATTTGTAATAGGACAGCCAAAAGAGGTAAAAATATTAAGATGAAAAGGATAGCAGTAACTACCCACCCCATCATACTTGGGGTGGATAGTGATCTAGAAATCCGTGATAAAACCTTCATTTTACACCTTCCTTTCTTTAAAACAGTCATTATTTAACAGACTGATCTGCAAACCATTCTTTAATTACTGCCTCATTTTCAGCTGACCATTCCGGCTCAGCTATAAGTAAATTTGGATTTTCCAGTCTGTCTGAAGGACCTTTCACATCTGAAACTGAAGAACTATAGTACCCTTCCGCACCTGCTGTTATCATTTCATCCTGTGTTTTCTTTTCTAGTAAAAATTCAATGAATGCTTTTGCTGCTTCAGTATTTTGGGAGCTTTTGCTTATCGCCGCATAGCGAACAGAAGCAGGAGCACCTTCTTTCGGCCACACAATCTCAATTGGTTCTCCATTCTTTTTCATTGTATAAGCATTTGATTCTTGAAGCGCAGCAACCTTAATATCACCGTTCAGGAGAGCCTCTACGACATTTGGGTTTTTCGGATACACTTTTGCACCATTTTCAAACAGATTTCCAAAGAATTTTTTCCCTTCTTCTAAGCCTTTATCTTGAAAGAACCAAGAAACGAATGGATATGCTGGTGCAGCAACAGCTGGGTCAGCCATCCCAACAGCATTTTTAAATTCCGGCTTAGCCAGGTCATCCCATGTAGCTGGTGCTTTTTCTTTACTTATTTCATTTGTGTTATACACAATGACACTGGAGGCATGTGCCCCAGTTGGAAAATATGAACTTGATTTTGATAGAAGCGACTGCCCCAGTTCATTTAGATTTTTTTCATTTTCAGGCTTCCAGTCTCCTAATAAAATTCCTTCCTTATCCCATCTTGCAAAAGCAGCTTGTCCATCCATCCATACAATATCCCAGTTTGGATTTCCTTTTTCCGCAGCAATACGTGATTGAATCTCAGCACCATTCCCGCTGACAAGCTCCACCTTATATCCTGTTTTCTCTTCAAATAATGGTCCAATCATCTCATCAAAGTCATTTAAATAAACGACAAGAGGTTTCGATGGATCTGATTTAGCTGTACTTTCTTTTTCTGTACTCCCGCTGCTTCCCTGTGAACAGCCTGCCATTACTAATAAAAATACTGATAAAAGTGCGATGAATTTTTTCATTAACTTTCCCTCCTTTATATGTCTTCTGTTACAGAATAATGCTTTGCCATTAAGCCCAAATAAAGCTATTGTAAACATCATGTTAAAAAATACTAAATTTATTCAATTATTATATAGATACTATCTATAATGTTTTATACTGGAAGACAGGAAAGGCGGGTGTAAAAGATAATGAATTTACAACAACTGAAGATTTTCGTTTCAACAGCTCAAACTGGAAAGCTGATTAAAACAGCTGAATTATTAAATTTGAAACAGCCTACGGTTACTTTTCATTTAAACCGACTCCAGGAAAATTTAGGTGTCCCGTTATTCACTCAAACTTCATCAAGAAACTGGAAATTAACCGATGCGGGAGAAGCACTTTACTACTACGCTATGCAAATTGTCCATCTGGCAGAGGAGTCAGAAAGAACAATGAAAGAATATAAATCATTGCAGCGGGGGAATGTTTCATTGGGGGCAAGCTATACACCTGCTTCTTATATTCTTCCACCTTATTTATCAAACTTCCAAAAACAGTATGAAGAAGTTCATATTTCTCTTATGGTCAAAAAGGCACCTTCTATTTTAGAAAAGGTGAAAAATTATGAATTGGATCTCGGTGTAATAGCATATGGAAAATTACAAGATAATAATCTATCTATTATTCCAATTATCGAGGATAAATTAGTTTTAATTATGCATCCAGACCACCCTCTTAATCATATGGAAACAATTCGACCTACAGACCTCATCCCATTTCCATTTATTCTCCATGAAAAAAATTCTGTGAGCAGACGCTTAACAGAAAAGTGGGCTTTGGAAAATAATATTGAACTGACAATTAGAATGGAAATAGGCTCTATTCAAACAATTAAGGAAGCAATTGCTTCCAATATAGGCCTTTCAATCGTTCCAAAATTAAGTGTAGAACGTGAGATTAAAGAGGGACGTTTAGTGGAAAAACCACTGCCAAACTATATTAACGAAAGATTTATTTATATTATTTACAGGAAGAATCAGCTGCTTACACCTTTAATGGAGAAGTTTATGAATTTTTTAACGATATCTTTGAAGGAATTAAATAAAGCGGTTAAGTAGAAAAAACAAACCTAACACTACATTTCTACTTTTATTTATAAAAGGAATCAAATAATCTATGAAAAAAAACAATACTCTATCAATTAAAAAAATATTATTTATCTTACTTATATTCCATCTCTTCCTAATCAGTTTTAGAGTAATGTGGATCACATATCACCGTGCTCCTGATCATCCTCAAGCAGAAAAGGGAATTCTGGACCTACGGGGATGGACATTTACTGATAAGGAAACAATTACTCTTGATGGACAATGGGAGTTTTACAAGAACAGTTTCTTAGCTCCTGATTCAAGTATCCCTGATAAAAGAAGCTATGTATATATACCGGAAAAAACAAAAGGCAACCCTCCTAGTAAGTTTGGAACTTATCACTTACGGATTTTACTTCCGAAAAACAGTGACCAGCTATTCAGCATTCATATCCAAAGAATTCTTACTGCATCTAAAGTTTTCGTAAATGGTAAATTAGTAGCGAGCGCTGGGAAGCCAGCAGAGTCTCCACAAAAATATGAAGCTAAAATAATTCCATATTCCGCTAGTTTTCCATCAGAGGACGATATAGTTGATATCATTATTCATGTCTCGAATTATGATTACTCCTCTTTAAGTGAAAACGATAAAATTGCCGGGCTGAAAAACTATAGTCACACTTCCTTGAGCGGAATTACGAAATCAATTAAATTTGGAACAGATACCGCTATTACTAAACAAGGAACTAATTCTATTAATTGGCAAATTATTACCTGTGTTATTTTATTAGTACATTTCTTATATGCCTGTATTTTATATTTAATGGATTTTAGAAAAAAAGAGCTAATTTATTATGCACTGCTCTTGTTATCAGCAATCATATCTATTCTATTTGCTGATGATAAACTACTACTCAACTGGATTTCAATGAATAACGAATGGCATCAAAAATTATGGCGTTTGTCATACGGCAGCATACCAGTACTCACCGTTCATTTTCTCAAATCCATAGTGCTAAAAATAAGTGAACGGAAAATTTTTCACTGGCTTTCGATTTTCTTTATCTGTTTTGCTATATTGACTATAATTTCACCAATACAATATCTTGAATATTTAGGGAAATTTAATCTTTTTATCACTATAGTTTCTTTTACTCTGAGCTTTGTTTTAGTACTTCAGGCAATCCGCAAAGGAGAAAAGGACACAATATTTTTATTGATTGCTCTCACAAGCTGTATTGCCAGCAATTCATGGGGAGTAGCACAATATTATAGACTAATATCGCTGCCTTACTATCCATTTGAAATTCTCATTGCAATGAGCGCATTTGCAATATTTTGGTTTAAGCATTTTATTCGAGTATCAAACCAGAATATCGAACTAGCGGTTAAGCTTCAACAAGCGGATAAAGAAAAAGATGACTTTCTAGCTAAAACATCACATGAGCTGCGTAATCCTTTACACGGGATTATAAATATTGCACAGTCAATTGTGAGTAAAGAAACAAATTCTCATAAAAAAGACTTAGAATTACTCATTGCTATAGGTCGCCGAATGTCCTTTACACTAAACGATTTACTGGATATTTCTCGTCTAAAGGAACAAAGAATCACTTTAAATCAAAGGGAGATTAGTATTCAAGCAATATCTCCTGGCGTAATTGATATGCTTCATTTTATGATTGGGGATAAGAAAATTAAGTTTGTCTTGAATATTCCATCCAACTTTCCGAAAATATTTGTAGATGAAAACCGCTTTATTCAAATTTTATTTAACCTTCTTCATAATGCAGTTAAACATACGGAAGAAGGCAGTATCACTATTAAGGCGGAAGCAGTTGAACAATTTGCTGTCATTCATATAGAGGATACTGGTGTCGGTATAAAAAATGAGATAATTGAGAATATATTTAATCCCTATATGCAGGGAAATCATAGTTTCTCATCAGAAGGTATTGGACTGGGGCTTAGCATATGTAAAGAACTCGTTGAATTGCATGGCGGGAATTTAACAGCGAAATCTGTGCTAGGGAAAGGCTCCGTTTTTTCCTTTACTGTTCCGTTAGCAAATAATTGTACTGAACAACAGCAAAGTGAAGTAGCAGTAACTAAAGTTACCGACCTAATAAAAGATACTGCGATTACGCCCGCTGATACTGTACAAATTCCTAAGCTGAACAAATTCAGACCGAGATTATTAATTGTGGATGATGATCCAATTAATTTAAAAATATTAAGCAATATTCTTTCTGAAAAATATGAAGTTATTACAGTTACAAGCGGAAAAGAAGCTTTGTCTCAGTTAGAAATAGGTGAATGGGATTTAATTATTTCTGATATTATGATGCCTAATATGTCTGGTTACGAATTATGTACTCATATCCGTAAACAGTTCTCTATTTCAGAGCTGCCTATCCTGCTTCTTACCGCCCGCGGCCAGCCTGTGGATATATATACTGGATTTAATTCCGGAGCTAATGATTATGTCATAAAGCCGGTGGATGCAATTGAGTTAAAATCACGAGTTCATACATTAATTTCTTTAAAACAATCTATAAGCAGGCGTCTCAGTATGGAAGCTGCATGGCTTCAAGCCCAAATTCAGCCCCATTTCTTATTTAATACATTAAATACGATTGCCTCCCTAAGTGAAATTGATACGACAAGGATGATCGATGTTCTCGAAGAGTTTGGGAAATATTTGAGAAAGAGCTTTGACACGAAGAATATGCAGCCCCTCATTCCAATTGACCATGAACTTGAATTAGTACGTTCATATTTATTTATCGAAAAAGAACGGTTTGGAGATCGACTAGAAGTGATATGGGAAATAGATCAAACAATTCCTAACTTGCAAGTACCACCATTATCTATTCAGCCCTTAGTGGAAAATGCAATAAGGCATGGGATTCTTAAACGCAGGCGCGGCGGAACGATATTAATAAAAATTGTTCAGTCAACAAAATATAATGAAATAGTAATAAAAGATGATGGAGTAGGAATCGACAAGGAAAAGCTAATAGAAATTCTTACTCATAAACCTGATACATCGAGAGGGATTGGATTGCTTAATACAGACCGCCGTCTAAAACAGTTGTATGGGAGCGGTCTAAAAATTGAAAGTATACTCAATGAAGGGACAACTGTCCGTTTTCAAATACCAAATAAAGATCATTCATTATAAAAGATGCAACTGTCCGACAAGTCTCCAACAGATCTCATAAACTGATTGTGCCTAAAAGGCCCCGTCACCAAATTCGATGACAGGGTCTTTTAGTTATATGACTAATATAAGCTGATCTGATTCACTAAATCTCAATATGATCCCATTCAGTTTTACTACTCTCTTTTAACTGGCTGATTAATCTCTCTGTAATTTTCTCTCCTTTTTCAAAGCCAATTGTTAAAGCGCCATTAACTATCGAATATAAAAAATTATATAAATCAATATTGTTGATCTTATCCTTTTTATTCAGCCAAAGGTTTATTTGTTTTTGTATATTTCTATTCAATAATTTCAAATACTCATATTTCTCCATTTTGACATTTATCACTCCTTCATATGAAATGACACATATCATTACATTATTACCTTGATAACTATACAAATTCTAAACAGTTCTCCAACACTAAAAAGCTTACTAGGGACACTGTTCCTCAGTAAACTTCATCTTCTTCTTAACACTTTATTCCATTCATTAAACCATTTCTCGACACTGCTGCTCGGTGTCTCATTTAACTCTTCTTTTAAGATTTTTTTGAGTTTCTCATATTGCTGTCTCACTAGTAATTGATTATTTCTTTCTGCATAAATCTTCATTAAAGCAAAATGTGATTCCTCTGCTTCCGGCTGAAGGCTGCATATATTTAAATACCATGTAATACTCTTCTCCACATCCCCATGATCATAGTAAAAGCCTGCTACTTTCATAGCCGCTTGTAACCATAGACATTGCAGGCGGTATCGCTCATTTTCCGCCCATAAATAATCATATTCCTGTAAATAATCGCCTGTATATAAATTCATTTTCTCTATGTATTCTTCTATTATTTCCATATTTAATGTAGAATGTGAATTAATATAATTTTCCCATTCTTCCATATCTAAAATAACATTTGTAAGATTTAAAATATATCCCTCTGTTGTATTGCTTATTTGAAAATGCTCACTAAATTTTTTCAGCTTTTTTCGGACATGATACACAGTAGTATACAGCTGCGAATAAGCCTTTTCCAGTTCATGTTCAGGCCAAAACAGTTCAATTAAAAGGGATTTACGAACAAGCTGTTCACGATGTTGAAGTAAGAAAAGGAATAACTCCTTTGTTTTTGCTGTCCGCCAAGGAATATTCTCTATTCTGCCTCCCTCTGCTTCAATCGTTAGCTGTCTAAAAACATTTACTCTTATATTCTCTTCTTGCAAAATCTGTTTTTTCTCATTATTAACATATTGGTTTAAAATTCTTGCTATTGTTTTTTCTAGTCGATCAAATTTGACCGGTTTCATAATATAATCGAGTGCATTAATCTCAAAAGCTTTCACTGCATATTCATCATAGGCTGTGACAAAAACAATATTTACATTCGGCTTCTTCTCTAAAATTTTCTCTGCCAATTCCAATCCATTCATTTCCGGCAGATTAATATCCAAAAAAACAATATCAACTTGCTTATCAGTAATTCCCTCCAAACAGCTTATTGGATCTAAAAATTTATCTATGACTTTAATACCATTAATTTTAACAAGGCGATTTTCTAGGAGGTCTAAGGCAAGCTGTTCATCATCTACTAGGATTATGTTCATCATTTTCTCCTTAAACAAATGTCATTTTACTCAGATAACTATTTCAGTTTCCATCTAATAAGTCTTATTATCTATTCATTATAAGATTGAATAGTACTATACAACAATATAAAACACCTAAAATTATCCTATTAAAGAATTTCATTTTTTGCTAACTTGGTTGACATTAATCAGCATAAACATACAATAATATTAGATAAACTACTATTCTATCATTTATAAATGAAGGGAGGGTCATTATGTGTCAGCCTATTCTAATAAACTGCTTGAATTATTATCAATAGAGAGAAAATGGAATCAGAATTATTTAAGAATAAAAATTTCGCTTAATGACAGTATTGAATTACTTTGGGAGATTGATGAGGAGACAGCAAGTCATTTAGAAAATGCGATTAGTTTTGAAAAAAATTATCAATACAGCCTGTCGTTTAACAGTACTTGGGATGTAATAAAAAAGCAGCATATGAGTTTTTTCATTAAAACTCATGAAGGTAAAAATAAAAACTGCTACTTTATATGTTCGGAACAATACGCAGAGCAGTTAAAAATGATGAAAAATAGTAAAGTGATTACTCAGCTCCAAAACTTATCATTCTTACATGCCGATCATCTAGACAGGGAAACTGCAGTAACAGTAACTCCCAAAAGGAGTTTTCGAAAGCCTATTTTCGTTTCTGCCGCTGCATTTTTTATTTTACTAATGATTGTACTAGCCTATTCCAGCTTCTCATTTTCGAAAAATAAATCGATTGCCCAAGAAACACATGTCACTGCTCAAAGTGCGAAAACAGAGCGAAAACCTAATGTACAAGTAAAAAGTAATATAGGTGATGCCCCCGCTTTCAAGCTGGCGGATCCCATTACATACCACATTCAGGAAGACAGCGTAGCTCTTACATTTGATGACGGTCCATCCAAATATTCCACAGAGATCATTGATATTTTAAAGAAATATAAAGTTGGCGGAACATTTTTTCTTATTGGACAAAATGTTGAGAAATATCCAGATCATGTCCAGTATATTTACTCCCACGGCTTCTCTATCGGCAACCATTCAATGCATCATGCTAATTTTCAGAAACTCTCATACGAAAAACAGAAAAACGAGATTTTCGAGGCAAATAAATTAATAGAAGACATTACAGGAGAACCTGTCAGCCTCTTTAGACCCCCATACGGGGAAAAAAATGATGCAACACTACAACTTTTAGATGAAAATAATCAAAAAATAGTGATGTGGAATAAGGATACCGAAGATTGGAAAACGCATAGTCCTGAAAAAATTATTTATTATATTCAGCACTCGAACATTTCCGGTTCTATCATCCTTTTGCATGAGTCAAAAGCTGTTGTAGATGCATTACCAACAATTATTGAAGAACTGCAGAAACAAAATCTGCGAATAGTTAACCTAAAATAAAAAAAGTATCTCAAAGGTTAAATCTTAGAGATACTTTTCCATCTTTTTGTTTGGAAACTTTTATTTCAGAAAAAATGATTTATTTTGCACTCCTTTTTATATGGAAATTTAACCACTCTTATCTATCTTACATAACTTTCTTTTTAGATATTTCCCCATTCCCCATTTTTCCTACTCACATGAAGCCACTGAAAATCACGATATACCCAACGATTTGGTGATAAATTAGAAAAAAGCTCTATATGTGTTTGAGCATCACAAACAACGAATCGTACAGGATGACCTGCTTCAATTCCATATTGTGATAAACCTAAAATCGAAGCCGGTAAGCTTGTTATCATTTGAAGTAAGGACTGAAGTTCATCCTCGCTTCCCATATGTGCAGCATATGCTGTTAACAGCCCAGCCTGAAGCAAATCTCCATTACCAAACGGATGAAAAGGATCCTGAATATTATCAGAAGCCACAGCAGTTTTTATTCCTGAGTGAAGCAGTTCCTTCACCCTCGTTATTCCTCTTCTAACTGGTCCTTCATCTTCTCTCCCTTGCAGATAAAGATTACTCGCTGGCAGTGTAATAGCCGATAATTCAGCTTCTAACATACGATTAATAATCGTATTAGCTTTTTCTGGCTCAATTGCTGATAATGTACAAAGATGGCCTGCGGTTACTTTACCTTGATAACCTTCAGCTATTGTTTTTTCAGCAAGATAACTGATCGTTTGAATATGGGGATCATCTCTTTCATCTGTATGAAGATCAATTGGGATATTATATTTCACAGCAATCTTGAACAGTTCATCTGTGAATCTTTCATGTTCATGAACAATATGAGGAGCTCCTCCAATAATATCAATACCTGCTTTAATTGCTTCTTCTACTGCTCTCCACATCTCTGCCGAATGCTCCCTGCTGGGAACCATGAGGACATATTGAATATCAACAATATCTCTCAATGATTCCCTCGCCTCCAAAGCAGCATAAATCGTACGAAATGCAATGCTTTCTCCATATTCATATGGAAAATTAAGATGAGAACGGATCGCTACAGTCCCATTTTTAACAGACTGTAGTACAGCCTGCTCTATTCTCCTTTTAATATCTTCCTTTGTAAAACTGGAGATAACTTTATTATAATTTTTGATTGCTTCAAATAATGTACCTGACCTATTTTTTACATTTTGGATCGTAAAAGCCTTATCTAAATGTGTATGGGCATCAACAAAGCCGGGAAGTACTATCCTGCCTGCCAAATCTACTGGTCTTCCTTCCTCATGCTCATATCGCGGTGTAATATCTTGAATAGGTATACTTTCTGACATATACACCATTCTTTCTTGTTTCTGCACAGATACCCAGACACCGTTAACTGCTTTCAATTCGTAAAGATCTAATTCATCTCTCAATGGCAGTCTCGCGTTAATTAAATGCACTTCGCTCATAAACTGTAAAACTCCTTTACAATCTTTACAGCTTGTTCCATTTTGTCATCCCGCCAGATATATTAATAAGATTTTTATATCCTTTTTCTTTTAGAAATTCGCAAGCCTTTAAACTTCTCCTACCTCCGCGGCAAATAAAAAAAATCTCATCCGTTTGCTCAATTTCCCCATATCTATCTGCTAAATCACCTAATGGAATATGTTTAGCACCTGGGATAATTCCCTGTTTCAATTCTTCCTCTTCACGAACATCAATAATAATAGGTTTGTCGCCTTTAGCTAAGCTGGATTTTAAATCAGCGGGTTCAACCTCATTAATACCATCCAGACCGGTGTGCG
Source organism: Metabacillus fastidiosus NBRC 101226 (assembly GCF_001591625.1). Taxonomy (GTDB): domain Bacteria; phylum Bacillota; class Bacilli; order Bacillales; family Bacillaceae; genus Metabacillus; species Metabacillus fastidiosus. The sequence goes on along the minus strand of NZ_BCVG01000023.1, from coordinate 3,708 downwards.
GCGCCCATTTAACTGCCCATTCATAAATTTCATAGGTTCTTATTTTGTGAACAATGAAAGGATCCTCTTCTACTAACTTTTGTACTTCCTCCAGTGATTGCCCTCTGTAAATAATAAGCCCACCTTCTCCATCAAGGAGCCTTCCATTTCCAGTAACTATTCCATCAATACGCAGCCGCTCTAAATATGCAATATGCGCATCTAAATATTCCGATACTAATTCCTCTTTTGAATTTTTTAAGATGACAGCAAAATATTTCAAAATAACAATCCCCCTCCTAATTATCGAGCAGATGACACAATTTCTTTTTTAGCTATTTGTGCAATACTGCGTCCCGGATGATCCTCTCGTAAATAAGGTCCTTCACCAAAAATCTTTTCTCTATATGTTCCTTCACTATATTCTTTTTGTACTAATCCTCTTTTCTGTAATTCAGGTATAACAAGGTCAACAAAGTCATTGATTGTACCGGGCTGAATAATATGCCCTATATTAAAACCGTCCACACCAGCTTCCTCGACAAAGCTTTCCATTGTATCAGCTACTTGCTGAGGACTTCCAATCGTTAAAGAACTTGTACCAAATGCAAAGAAATTAGCAAGCTCCTCTGCTGACCATTTCTTATCTGGATTAGAGCGTTTAAATGATTCTATAATGCCTCGATTATCACGCTTTTCTACAAATTCAAGCAGCTTATCTGTCCCATATAGAGAAAAATCTATACCTGACCATGCACCAAGTAATGAATATATACCTTCCGTACTTGAATATTTTAAAAGCTCCTCATAGTAGCTTTGTGCTTCGGTTTCCGTTTTTCTGACAATAGGTGTTATTTTAGGGAAAAATAATACTTTCGACGGATCCCTCCCTTGTCTTTCAGCCCGTTCTCTAATATCTTTTACAATAAATTTTGTCGCCTCAACAGTAGGTGTATTTAAGAAAATGCATTCCGCATGTTTTGCCGCAAACTCTCTTCCACGCGTAGAGTTACCCGCTTGGAATAATAATGGTGTCCTTTGTGGAGAAGGTTCGCATAAATGAATACCAGGGACTTGAAAATATTGCCCTTCATGCTGGATATCATGCACTTTTGATGGATCAGTATATACACGATTATTAGCATCCTGAATAACAGCATCAGCTTCCCAGCTTGCCTCCCAGAGCTTATATACAACATCCATGTACTCATCACCGCGATCATACCTGTCAATGAGTCCAATCTGCTTTTCAAGGCCATAATTTTTTGCTGCACTATCCAGATTGGATGTAACAATATTCCATCCAATTCTTCCCCTCGTTAAATGATCCAGCGTCGATAACTTACGTGCAAGCGAATATGGATGTTCATAAGTTGTAGAGAAAGTTGCTGCAAAGCCGAGATTTTCTGTAACAGCTGCCATCGCTGGAATTAAATAACTTGGATCATTAAGCGGTACTTGAATCGCTTGGCGAATTGCTGTATCCCGCTTTCCTTGGTATATATCATAAACACCGAGCATATCAGCGAAAAAAATGGCATCGAACTTGCCTCGTTCTAACGTTTTGGCAAGCTCGGTCCAATAGTTCAAATTTTTATATTCATGAGCCCGGTCTTCAGGATGGGCCCACATCCCAGGAGATGCGGTAGGCCCGGAGATCGTTATAGCATTTAGGTAAATACGTTTTGTCATAAAATAAAGTCCCCTCTCTTCTTATTTCTCCGGTAAAAATTCTGTCGTGAATGCTTTTTGTACATCCTCGTTCTTTTTTAATTCTCCAATTTCATGAAGCTGCTCATTTAATGTTTGCCAGCGTTCAAGTGACATATAGCCAACACCATTCTCAGCCGCCTCACCGCCATAAACAAACTCCTTCTGTAACTTAGCTTCATCGTTTAGTTCTTCAAGTGAAGCATCTTTATTCACTTCCTTCAACGCCTCGCTGCCGACTTCAATATGATCTTTATAAAAATCCCATCCCTTAATTGATGCAGCCACATAAGCTTTCACAATATCAGGGTTTTCCTTTAAATATTTTTCGGTTGTAAAAATAATACTGTAATATGGTTCATAACCGCTGTCAGCGACTAATAAAGATTCAACCTCCACATTTTCTTTTTTCAAACTTGAAGGAGTATTTGTCGTATAACCTTGTGTTAATGATTTCTTATCATTAATAAAGTTTGTATACTGCCCATTAAATTGGAATTCTTCTACCCTGTCTAATTTATAAGTATGCTTTAAATACTTCCAATAAGTTGCAGGCAAATGTGCGTACACTTTACGTCCATTTAAATCAGCAAATGATTGAATTGAATCTCCCTTATGGTAAAACAATGCAGAAGGGCTTTTTTGCAGCAATGCTGCTACACCAACAATCGGAATTCCTTGCTCACGCGCAAGGAGAATTGAATCTGCACTTGCCAGACCAAATTCCGCTTGGCCTGAAGATACAATTTGTACCGGTGATACTTGGGGTCCACCTGGCTGAATCGTCACATCTAAGTTATTTTCTTTATAAAAATCTTTCACCTGTGCTGTATATAGACCACCATGTGTAGGCTGTGGAAACCAATCCAGTACTTGTGTTACTTTTTTAGGCTCACCAGATGTTTCTGCTGAAGATGCTGTATTTTCTTTTGGATTAGACACGGAAGAATCCGTCGTATTCACTGTCTTTCCGCAACCAGCTAAAATCTGTGAAAATACTAAAATAAAGATGAACAAAGCTGTAACTCTTTTTAACATATTAAAACCTCCATTACCGTTAATTTTCTGTTTTCATTTCTGATTCATGCCAAGAGCTTAATAACCGTTTTGAAATATAGTTAACAACAAGAAAGAAACTGATGCCAAGTAAGGATGCCGATAAGCCGCAAGCAAATAAATACGGGGTTTCCAGCCTCATTGCTGCAGATGTAATCGCATAGCCTAGACCTCCTTGACTCCCTCCAATACCAGCGATATACTCACCGACAATAGCCCCGATTACAGATAATGTGCAAGACACTTTAAGTCCTCCAACAATATAAGGAAGCGCCCCTGGAATCCTAAGTCTCCACATCAACTGCCATCTATTTGCGTTATACAAGTAAAATAAATTTTTCAAATTTTGATCTGTCGAATGAAGACCAATCAATGTATTTGATAACATAGGGAAAAAGCTAATAAGAAAAGTAATAACAATAATAGAATTAATTCCTGCACCAAACCAAATGACAATAATTGGTGCAATCGCTACAATTGGAATTGTTTGCAGAATGATCGCATATGGATAAATACTTTTCTCAATAATTCGAGAACTAGCTAATAAAACTGCACTTGAAACCCCAATAATAACGCTAAGTAAAAACCCGAATATAGATTCAATTGCTGTTGTCAAAACCGACTCTATTAAATTAGTACCATTTTCAAACGCTGCACTTGCAATATCAGTTGGTTTAGGAAGCAAATAACTCGGTATATTTAAAAGCTGCAAAATGAACTGCCATAATGTAATAAATACTAGAAATGCTAAAACAGGCAGGAAAATTTCAGAACGAAATGTTTTATACAAAAATTGTTTCCTCAAGCTGCCTTTTTTTGATAAGATGATCGTCTTTGCAACATCTGATGCCATTTATCATTCAACTCCTTTCATTTATCCCAGCCTTAAAGAGCAGTAAGACTCCCACTTCAAAATTCTAAAAACTCGAAGAGGTTAAGTGGGAGATCAACTGCCCTTAAAGG
>NZ_BCVG01000022.1 GCF_001591625.1 Metabacillus fastidiosus NBRC 101226 | reverse complement strand
GCTAGGGTTAGGCACACTGCGTTATGAAAATGATCATTTAGTAAGAGAAAATAAAGCTATTGCAGAGTCGGTTCCTATCTATCCTGACGGTCCAAGAACAGAAACGATTCAAAAGGGATTAATTAATTTAATTTGTCCTTCTCCTTTTTGGGAAGACATAACTCCTGAAAACTATAAATTAGAGGACTTCGTAGGAAACTTTAGATTTCCTTTTAAATTTCCAGTTAGATTTGCCAGCCGGGGAGATTCTCGCGAGCTAGTGAATAAAGGTGATGTGCCTACTCCGATAAAAGTTACATTCTGTGGCGAATCTATTAATCCTAAAATCACTAACTTAACAACCGGAGAATTTATCAAAGTAAATCGATCCATTCCACTGAACTATAGTTTAGTCATCAATACAGAGTTCGGTAATAAAGAAGTGAAAATAGTCGCTCCAGACGGTGTGGAACAAAATGCTTTCAGTTACATCGATCTTGAGTCGTCTTTTTTTATGCTTAATGTTGGAGAAAATCGTTTTTCTTTTATTACTGATGGAGGGCAACCAGAGGTCTATATAGAGTATCGAAATAAATATTTGGGGGTGTGATTATTGGCTGAAAAATTTAGTTTTTTTGATCCTGTTCAAGATCAAAATGGACAGTATGACAGGGAGTATAATGCTCAAGAGTTTACGAATTATTTTGCTGCACTGGTGACGACAGGTTTAATGAAAGGTTCAGGAAATGAATTAAAAGTTACAGCAACAGGAAGTAACATGGTGACTACAATTGATACGGATATCGCCTTTTTATTAGGACGTTTTTATGAAAATGATTCATTACTACTTCTAACGCATGATACTGAGACGTTAGGTAATAGTCGTATTGATCGTATTGTGGTAAGAATGGACTTAAGTACAGAAGCTCGGTATGTAAAAGCTTTCATTAAAAAGGGAATATCAAGCGCTAGCCCTGTTGCTCCTACTTTGACACAAACGCCTAATCTTTATGAAATATCATTAGCACAAGTGAAGGTGATAGGTGGTCAAACTTTTATTTCTATAAATAATGTTACAAATGAGAGAGGGAAAGATATTATTTGTCCGTATGCAGGAAGTAAGATTCTGCCTAACTTCGATGATACAGGGTTAGAGGCATTAGTTAACAAGGTTGAACAGATGAATAATTTGAAGGCTGACAAAACACAAGAAAATGGTATATCACTTCCTTATCAAGCAGGGTTTGCTTCCTCTGGAAATGGGTGTTTTTACTACAAAGATTCCTTTGGGGTCGTCCATATAGGTGGAAAATTTAATAAAATAACAACAATGGGATCTGCGGTTTTGTGTACCCTACCTGTAGGTTATAGACCCAAGAATATTGAGACTAGATATTTTATTACTTGGGTAAGCCCTAATTATGTAATAAATGAAATGACAATATCCACTACAGGTGCAGTTACTATCTATACTCCAGCCACGGGTGGAATATCAGTAGAACTATCTTTTAGAACTGCCGATTAAGGAGGAAAGAAATCATGAAGGTGCATGCATATGATGTAGATGAAAGTGGATTGATTGTTGAATATTACCTCATTGAAGTTGACGATGAGGGAACCCCAATAGAGGAAGAGTTAGAGCATCTTATTACAGCCCAACTTCCACAACCGAACTTTTATCGACCGAAGTGGACTGGAACTGAATGGATTGAAGATAAAACGCAAGCAGAATTTGATGAAGAAGCTCTTTTAGAATTGCTTATCCCGAGCATTACTGAAATTGAGAATGCCGAATTTGAAATTAAAATACTAACTATACTAATGGAGGTTGAATTAATATGAATATTATCCAAAAAAAATTAGTAGAGTCGTATGCGGTTTTAGTCATGGCAGAGCGTACAGAAATCAATGATGTGCCAGAAATAAAAAAATCGGTGGTGTAGACTTACCGATTCGTAGTGAAGTTGAAATTGAAATTGCTAATCGTACTATTACAACGCTTGGTTGATAATAGTCAGGAGGGAAAAATTATAGACTAAGTATACATCGCTGAGTAAGAGCACTTTTTTTATGTCTAAAATAGGGGATATATCATGAAAAAACCTATTCGAATTCTATCTGCAACAATAGATATTCTTGCTGAAATCGACAATTATGAATCTATGTTTTTTATTCGTCGCTGGCATGGAGTTGGGGAGATTGAGCTTCGTATCAATCGCTATAAGAAACACGCAGAAAAACTATTAAAAGGAAATATTATATTAGTCGGTTCACAGCTAAATAAAGTTTTTCAAATAAAACATCGGGAAATTGAGTTAGATGAAAACGGAAAAATTACGGAGAATTGGCTCATCAAAGGATTTGCTTTAAAAGCAGTAGTTGCTCAAAGAATTACTATACCACCTAATCACCCTGCTTATGATAACAAGCAGGGTAATGCTGAAACGGTTATGAAACATTATATGGATAGGAATATTATTAACCCAGTTGATCTAAAACGGAAAATTCCAGAATTAATTTTAGCTATTAACCAGAACCGAGGGACGAGTATTTTATGGCAATCACGTTATAAAAACCTTGCGGAAGAAATGGTAGAAATATCACTTGCTACCGGATTAGGTTGGGATGTTTATTTAGATATTCACCAGAAAAAATGGGGTTTGGATGTGTCTGAAGGTAGAAATTTAACAGTCAATCAATCTACTAATCCCCCAGTTATTTTTAGTCCACAGTTTGAGTCACTTAAATCACTTCATTATACAGAGAGTGAAATGAATTATAAAAATATCGCATATGTAGCCGGCCAGGGTGAAGGGGTTGATCGTAGAGTCATTGAGTTAGGAAATCAATCAGGGCTTAGCCGTCATGAATTATTTATTGATGCTCGTGATATTGAAGAAGAAATAGATGTAGAAACAACAGATTTAGAAGGTAATAAAGTGACTGAAAAAGTTCCTCGTTCAGAAGCTGACATTATTCAAGATTTAACAGATCGAGGGCAGCAGAAGTTGCAGGAATTTTTACAAGAGGAGTACTTGGAAGGGCAGGTTCTTACAAATAGTCCGTTTATATATGAAAGAGATTATAAGCTAGGCGATATCGTCACGGTGCAAAGTAAAGATTGGGGAGTAACACTTGATACTCGTATTACTGAAATTAAGGAAATTTATGAACAAACCGGATTTAGGATTGAAGCTGTTTTCGGGAACAATAGACCGACTTTGATTCAGAAAATTAAACAGGAGCTTTCTCAAATAAGTGGAGAGGTTAGAAGATAAAAGAAGATACTGTTGAATAGTGGGGATTATTTTTATATCCATTTATAGAAATTAATGTTTACATTTCGGAATTTTTCAATTATTCTACCGAATGGGGAAATAAGAAAAAAGTACTAACACTGACGGATCGCCGTATGCGATGAAAGTCGCCTGTACGGTGAAGGCCTGATTGAAAGCCATAGTTTACAGATAACTGGTATAAGACAGGAATAGCGTAGCAGATATAACACCACCAACAATTGTTGAAGCGAAACTAATCAGAAATGGTTCTGGAAACTTTGATAAGGTGCAGCTCAAATTTTCAGAAAAAATCAAAGATAATACAGTAAATGCAAGCAGCTTTACTATTACGGCAATAGATACTGGTGGCTTCTCTGGTACCGTAGGAGCTACGTCTTTTTCTACTCAGAGAGTAGATGGGGTTATTGACACTGATGTTGATGACGAATACATCACATTACAGTATAACCAAAAAGTAAGTGTCAGTAATTTAAGTTATGCTCAAGGTGGAAGTAAAGATGTAACTGATCTCGTTGGAAATAAACTTGCGAATCAAAATGTGATACCTGCAGAATAATGGAGATAAAATGATATGGATTTTGTCCAACGTAATGTGATGTTGATATCAACCCCGTTGCTAACCCAAGATAGCGGAGAAGCTTCCCAGCTAGAGTTGCAAATAGAGGGTGAGGTAAAAGGAAAATGTACGCTGTTAATTGTTGATTCAGAGGGAGAAATCAACGATTTAGATATTTATGAACCAGATAATTTTTTATTATGCAACTTATTTTTTAAAAACATGGAACAAATAGCTATTGAAAAGCGGCTGAATACTATCTACTTAACTATTTCCCATAAAACGATGGGTAACTTAGGAAAGATAAGTACTATTGAACAAGCAATCTCGACGCTAAATTGGAACCTGAAAACCAGTCAACAGATTTTCCTATTTGACGGAGTAAAAATGGATACGGATCAATGGATTAGAACAAACCATTTAAATACTGATTTTTCAATTGACAATTTGACAACGTTAACGAGTCAGGAAAAAGAGGAAATAAAACAGGGTAAAAATATATGGTATCCAGATCGTTTTGATCCGTTTCAATACCAGACAATAGGAAGAAACAGTCTTGTACTCAGGTATAAAGGACAGGTCATTGGTTGGTGTATAACGGAATTAGCAAGTGAAAATATACTGATGTATGATAATTTATTTGTAAAAGAACAATTTTGGAATATGGCACGAAGTATCTCTCTTTTTGGAACGTCTTTGAGAATGCAATGTGAAGAATCAGACATTAGATATATTACATTTACAGTACATGGAGACAATACACCTTTGCTTAAAATACTTCATAAAAAAACTGCAGATTATATAGTTGATTTTAAAGAGTTAAGGCTGTATAAACTAGCACTCTGAAAATTTTAAAAATGATGAAGTGTTTTAATCAATCATTTTTTGACCTCACTGTTCGATTAGTGAGGTTTTTTTATTTTAGTCTTTAAAAATATATTGTAATCATTAGGACTTATGAACTATAATTCTTTTGAGGAAATAAGTTTTAGAGAACTACTGCTGACGGATCGCCGTGTGCGATGAAAGTCGCCTGCATGGTGAAGGCTCGTTATAAATCTGAGAGATAGAGAAGGTATAAGACGAGAATAGCTTAACACCACAGCAAGAGGCTATAAACAAAATAGAAAATATTGTACAAACTACTGGTGATGCAAGTGATATTGATGTATCGGATATTGCTATAGCGATTACTGGAATTAATGGAGTTATAGTAGATACTAATAATCTAGGAGCATATCGTGTTGCTATTGTCGATGCAATTGATGGTGATTTAGATTCTGCTATAGAAATTGCTGATATGGTTAAGAATGTTAATACTATGCTGATGGAAGTAACTGGAGGAGTAACAGTATTAGGTGATGAATACCCAGCCTACAATATTACTATCAATAGAACTTCTATCGATTCCAACATTCCTGCAACAGCATCGAAATTAACAACAAATTCTTACTTGAGTAGTACAAATGTTTCGAATGAAGTAATCTATAAGTTTATGAAAAATATTTCTAGTGGATCTACAATTAATGATCAGGTGTATTATCGTCAACTAGGAGCTACTAAGCCACCAGGTAATTATGATATCGTAGTAGTGTTTTTAGATACAGATATGAATCCTGTTGGATATTATCGCGCTAACAATATCAGTATTATTTCTGCTTCTAACTGAATTTTAGTTAAATCTCACCTTCCTAGGTGGGTTTTTTTCTTACACTTTTATTTCGTATCAGGAAGATGATTTACAGCACATATAAATAGAAACATGACACATGCACTACTTTAAGCACATGTATTTTTTAATGCCTTCATGACTTTAGAAATGCCCTGTACTGAGATGGTTATTTTTATGTCCTTTTATTCATAAATAAATACATTTCATGAATATTCTGTTAAAATATAATGGTTAATATTTCAAAAGGAGAGAGGAACTTTGAAAAACTTTGTGAAATTATTTTTAGTATTTGTACTAGCTCTTAGTGTTACATTGCCTTTATCTAATTCAACAGAAGCGGCAAAACAAACTAGTTACTTAAAGAATACTAAGAAGATGTACACGTACAAACAAGGTGCTGCTTCTGATAAGACAGCAACTTCGTACACTCTGGAATTCTGGAAGAAGGAAGATGGCTACAATTACTGGAGCACTATTCCTGAAGATTCAGTTCTAGAAGGTTTTGGTTTTGGGGAACATGAAACAAAAGAAGGATTATATGTTAATGATGAAAAAATCTTAGCTTATCCCGTGAAAAAGGGAAAGAGTTGGAAAGACGGGAATATAACTACTGAAATTAGGGCTGTAAATTGGACTCTTAAAACACCGGCTGGAACTTTTAAGAATGTAATAGAAATGAGAGATACTGTAAAAGGGTATGGATACTATACATCCTTTTATGCTCCTAATGTAGGGTTGATTTTACAAACACGTAAAAATAAGGATACTAAAGGTAAAACAATAACTGGTCTTACACTAATGGAATTAAAAGATAAATAATCTACATGAGGATGTACCTTTTAGGTATATCCTTTTTTATGCATTTATGAACTTAGTAATGTCCCATACCAAGAGTGTTATTTTTATGTCTTTTTCTCTATAATAATTACAATTAAGGGATATTTTGATATACTTATTTAGTTAATATTATCTAAAGGGAGAGAGATTTGAAAAATTTATTTAAGTTTGTTCTTGCATTTGCACTTATCTTAAGCGTATTTACATCCTTTTCAACATCAACGACAGAAGCAGCAAGTTACACCAGTTATAAATTAAATCCGAAAAAAGTCTATACTTATCACTATTCTGGTCCTGAGGGGACTGATGAAACTTATACTGCGAAATATGTAAAGAAGTATAAAAAAGGAGATCTATGGTTGATTGGTGAGACCTATGAAGTATGGGAAGAGGATAAAAATGGGTTGAGAATTGGAACTAAAGACAGCGATTATGATGATGTTCTATGGTATGATTACATACCTTACCCAGTTAAGAAAGGTAACAAATGGAAAGATGCTGATGGGGTGACCATTAAGATAACTTCTACAAGTAAAACAATTAAAACTAAAGCAGGAACTTTCAAAAATTGTATTGCTGTAGATGGAGGTGGTTATGCAACATTTTATTATGCTAAAGGAATTGGATTGGTATACATTGAAACGAAAAGTGGCTATATTCAAGAATTAGTAAAACTAAAAAATAAATGACCTGCACAGGGACATACCTTTTGGTATGTCCTTTTTACATCATGACCTCAGTTTTGCTCCGAACCGATCGGGGCTATTTTTCTAATATCTTCTCTGGATATAATTACAATTAAGGGATATTTTGCTAATATATAAGGGTGAATGATATAAAATTACTAAAAGGAGAATATGTCTTGAAAACTAAAAAAATATTGAAGGTTGCACTATTATTTACTCTGATACTTAGCGTTATTATACCGGTCTCACCGAGTTATGCTTCTAGTGCATCTCCACCTAGTTTTTTAATGAATACCAATAAAATTTATACGTATGTTTCTTATTCTAGAGATGATAACAAGAGATTTTATTCAACTGCTAGTTTTATAGGTAAGACAGATAAAAAAGATATATGGGCTTTTAAAGATGAAGGGGAGATAGTGTCAATTAAGAGTATCTTCTTTCAAGATAAAGATGGTTTGAAAATGGGAAGTTTTTATGAAGGGAAATGGTATTGGTATAAGCAATTAGGTTTGCCATTAGTAGAGAAGAATACTTGGGATTTCGGACATGGACAGATGCAGCAAATAATCTCTTTAAATAAAACAGTTAAGACTTCTGCTGGTACTTTTTATAATTGTGTAGAAATTGCTGAACCAGGAGGGGTTTCTTATTATGCACCAAATGCTGGTGAAGTATTATTTGTAGGAAAGGCTGGAGGCATAACTGAATTAGTAAAAATAGAAGACTCACATATTGGAAGAGTTCTTATTAAACAAAAAGATATCAAATTATATAATCCTAAGGGTAAGGTTCACAGAACGTTGAAAAAGGGAGAAGGCCTTAAAGTCTTTAAAGAAAATAATGATTCATTTGATGTTGGTGGAGGCTACTATGTAAAGAAAAGTAAAAATACATTATTTTATACAGGATCTATTTATAATGTAGATAAGCAAATGAATATTTATTCCACTAAAGGGAAACTGTATAAAAAAGTTCCTATTGGCAACACAATAAGAGTTTATGGTTTTGAGGATGGAAAGTATCTAATTGGTGGAGGATACTATATCAACTTTGATTATTATATTCAGTATGACAAGTAAGAATGCTCAATAATATTAGTTTGCCCCGATTCCAATCGGGGCTATTTTAATTGAAAGCATGGTGATCCGAATGGATGAACAAATTCTAAATTTATTTTTAAAAGAAGGCGGTTATGCACTTCTTTTCGTGTGGATGCTCTATTCCACAATGAAAAATAACAAAGAGCGCGAAACCAAATATCAAGAAGTTATTGATAAGAACCAATCAGTTATTGAAGAACAAGCTAAAGCATTCTCTTCTTTATCAAAGGATGTTTCTGAGATCAAACAAATTATTGTAGAGGATAGATAAGAAGCTGCCGATCGGTGGCTTTTTATTTTGAAAGGATGATAAAAATGCAAATTGAAAATGTAGGATTAAAATTTTCCAAAGCATTAACACCTTTGAAACGAGTTACAAAAATCATTATTCACCATCCAGCACATCCAACATGGGGGATTAAAAAGATTCATAATTACCATCAAAAATCAAATGGTTGGAATGGAATAGGATATAGCTACTTTATCCCGAAACACGGAGGTGTGCAGCTTGGGCGTGGCGGGAATTTAGGAGCACATTGTAAAGGTATGGGTATGAATAATCAGTCGCTAGGTATATGCTTCCAAGGTGATTTTGACAAGCAAGTACCAACTGAAGCACAGTATCGGGACGGTGCAAAACTAGTTGCTCAATTACTACGACAAGAAGGGTTACAAATCAACGATGTTGCTCCACATAGAGACTTTGATGCAACAGCATGTCCTGGGAAGAACTTTAATATGAACAAGTTGAAACAATATATATTAGAAGAAATGAATCCAAATGTGAAGGGAGTTGTTCAAACTATGAGTGAACAAGTAAAAGTGTCTATTGCTACTCAAAATGCGATTGATCACTTAGCAAGCTATGGAATTATCCAAAAAGATTATAAAGTTACAAAAGACTTTGAAATTACTTTAATTTCAATGATGAATGGATTAGTTAATGCAATTGAAAATGGAAAGTTAAAGGTTAAGCAATAAATTATTGTTTGATCTTTTATAAAACGGGTAGATAATAACTGACTAACTAACTCTCTCCCTTATTGATTATTTTAAAAGCCCTTCTCGATTGAGAGGGGCTTATTTTATTTAAACCTAATAGATTAGAATTTATATAGTAAAATTATACTTTTTAGTGTTATTCTGATAATTATGGAACTTTTTATTTTTAATAATATATACTTTATAAAGTAGTAGGGAGGATTTTTCGTGGGATTGTTTTTAATATTTTTGGGGTTTATTGGTTTTTTGGTATTCATAATTCTTTCGATTGTTAGTGCTGTTCGAGAGAATGGTAAAGTTAAAAAGCATCTAGCTACTGCTGGCGCCTTACTTATAGTGACAATTATTGGTGCTATATTAACACCGACTAGTGGTACTACAACTACGAAGGAAAATGAAAAAGAAAGTATTGTAGAGGAACAAGATAAAAAGGAAGAGGTTAAGAAACAAGCAGAGTTAGAAAAAGAGAAAGCTGAAAAAATAGCTATAGATCAAAAGGTGCAAGAAAAACAAGAGAAGGAAACTGAAGCCAAAGTAGAGGAAGAGAAACAAAAGATTCCTGGAACTCTAGGTTTTAAACCAAATGATCTTAAAGATCGATTTAACGCAATTACTGATGAATTCAAAATGGACTCTTTTCGTATTAATGAATTAAAAGTCGAAAAGGGAGAGGTTCAAGATGTAGCACAAGTCAAGTTAACTGAAAATATTGTGCTTAATATAACTGTTAATAAAGCTGATGGAAGTGTCAGAGATGTATCAATGTTAGCAGGAGGCGATGGAACGAGAGAGAGTGGAACTGATATATTACTCACTATAGGGATGTTAATAACGTCAACCAATCTTGATTTATCAGCTGACGAGAGAGGGAAAGTTTTAGAGGATCTAGGATTGATGGATGAAAATGTCGACATTTTAAATATTGACAAGGAAACAGTCAGAAATAATGTAAAGTATCACCTAATGGGATCCGAACAAATTGGCTTTATGTTCAGTGCTGGTGATGCTAGGGAAGAATAAAAAGTTTTAAATCTTAAGTATTAACTCTTATAAAACTGGCAAGGATGAAGATAGAGTTTCCCCTCTATCTTTGAGCTCCTTATGATTGAATAAGGGGCTACTTTTTGTTTAAGTTAGTGTGAAATGTAGGTATATAAATAACACTCCCACTCTTATGAATAAGATAAAAGCCCTTCTTGCTTGAGAGGGACTTAGTTTTTCTTATTAACTCTTATTGTGTCCTCTATAACTTTTCTTTTAAATGGAACAACTCGCTCAATCTCACAGATCGTTAACCTATTTTCATAATACAATTTCAAAAGTAATTCGATTTCTACATTAGATAGTTGAGTTTCCCACACTTGTATGGCCTCCTATAATTAATTACTTTAAATGTACTCAATTATAGAAAGAAAGGGAAATCGTTAAAATTTGATTTTCGGCTCTTAAAATAGTATAAAAAGGCTCTTTTTAATGTAAAAAGGCTGTTATCGATCCCAAATAAGTGAAAATAGCATTAAAAATATAATTTTACTATTCATTTACTTATTATTATTTTCAGAAAAAATGTGCCGATATATATGGAGTACCTACTTTTAAACAGTATAATTGTTTGAATTTGGAGGCGGTTTATTGAAAAAAACATTGTTTTCAATTGTTATTATTGTAGTTGTGGTGTACATATCAATTCACTTATATACTAAATCCAAGTTGGATACTATAAGAGAGAAAGTGAATGAAAACTATCCTGAAATAACAAAGATAGAGTCGGTAAATAGCATTGGGCATTGGGGAGAATGGTTTTCTGAATATACCTTTATAGTTGAAATAGATGAAAAAAAGTATCGTATTTGGACGTTTGAAGATGGCAAAATTACAGGAAAGGAATTGATAAGGTAATTTAGCTATGAATATATTAATTTAATAGAACACTAAAAGGAGCTTCTCAATTGTAGATCCTTTTTGTATCTAAAATGTGATTATAGATATAATCTTTATGGGTGTTACTTGGTTGTTATGGTGGGGCCTTGTAAAAGCAAGAGGGAAAAAATTAAATTAAAGAATGTTTAGTTTAATAAACAACTAAAAGGATCTTCTGATGGAAGATCTTTTTTAGTACCTATAATGTGAATTATGTGAATTGTAGTTGTGTAAATTCTTTATTTAGTCAATTTAATATCTTATTCAACTAAAGGGGCAGGTTAGTTGAACAAAGAAGTAGTAATTATTATGGGTTATACCGATTTTTAATGAGGGGAAATTACATATGAATGAAAAACAAAAGCAGCTGTTGATGGCTTAAATCCTAATACCATAAATATTTAGTTAATACTTAGGCATATTCAGATAAAATGAATATGTCTATTTATTTTTTGAAAATCTTGTAACGTTTTATTATTTCGTTAGTTATTTAAGTGAAGGAGGGGAGAAAGTGAACTTTGAGGAAATTTATCAAGCGTATTTTCATGATGTTTACTTATATACAAAGTCTTTAGTAGCTGACAAGGATATAGCAGAAGAAGTTACACAAGAGACATTTTTTAAGGCACTGAAATCATTTCATCAATTTGATGGCAAAAAAGATGTAAAGGCATGGCTTTTCACAATCGCTAAAAATACATATTTTACACAATACAAAAAGGAGCAACGCGAGATAAATATTGAAGAAAATTCAGCGCAAAAAGATGTCCAACTTGTAGATTATTTAATGAATGAAGAGCGAGCGCTGATGATTCATCGATTTTTACACGCAATGAAAGAGCCATATAAAGAAGTTTTCTCCCTTCGAATATTTGGTGAGCTTTCTTTTGAGACAATTGGGTATTTATTTGGAAAAAGTGATGGCTGGGCTAGAGTAACGTATTACCGTGCAAAGAAGAAAATAACAGCATATATGGAGGCGAAACAAGATGAAGGATATTAAATGTACAGTCATTCAAGATTTGCTGCCACTTTATGTAGATGAGGTAGTAAGTGATGATACGAAATTGTTAGTTAATGAGCATTTACTTACATGTGAGAATTGTAGAGATGAATATGAGAAAATGAAAGGAACGCTTTATGTACCAATTGAAAATAAAGCTACTTTGTTCAGTCAGCTTAAGAAACAATGGAATCGCAAAAAATGGCTTCTTATTTTTGGATCTGTTTTAACGACCACATTAATAGGGTTTGCACTATTTTCATTCATATTTTATTACGCAAAGCCAATTCCTTATACAGCAGAATTATTTAAGCTTGAAGAAACGGCAGATGGAAAGCTTGTTTTAAATTATTTTGGAGAAAGTCATGCAGGAACGCATTCGACACATCCTTTAGAAGTTGAAATAGATGGGGAAGTAAAAAAAATCAGCTTAATTTATTGTGTTAAAACAATCGCCCATTCGCCTACTAGTAACTTTTTACGAGAGGATAAAAGAATTGGACCTGAACGATTAGAGTTAATAGATAGTGAAACTGTTGATGCAGTTTACTATGGGGACTTTGATCTTGATAAAGTAACCAAAGAAAAAGAGCAAACATGGGAAGAACTTTTACAACAAATGACGTTGATTTGGGAGAGGTAAATAGGAAGTAAATAAAAAAGATTGTGAAGTATTGTACTTAAAGTAACGGGTGCTTTAGTTTAATAAGAATAAAGGAAATCTCATGAATTGAATTTCCTAAAATTTATCTTAATTAGTATATTGAGATTTAATTAGGCTAATTTAAAAGAAGTAGGGGAGAGCCATTTACTAAAAAACAATACCTTTTTCCAAAATAGAAGAGATTGAATTATTAGGAAATGAGAAAGTGGGCAAAACACTGTTGCCCACTTTTTGCCCACTTCTTGCCCACTTCTGTTCATATTCTCATTTTGCTTAATTTTAGACTGATTGATAAAAGCTTGATAGATCAATGTTTGTTACCTTTTGTTTTTCGCTATTTTCTTTACCTATTATTCGACGTATGAGATGGAGAAGATGTTTAAACGTGTGATGTAGCGGGGTGTGAAAGGGGAAAAATTATCTTTACTGGGAGTAAAAGAATAGTTTTATTCCTGTAGTATCAATTCATCTAAGTTATTTTAATATAGTAACATATCTTATGGATATATTTGTTAGATGATTTTGAATAATAATGGTTATAAAAATGATCGAACTTTTTATAAAATACAATAAATAGTAAATAATGCAATAGATTATTTTTTGTTGTAGCTAAAGAACCTGAGAATTGTGAAGAAAATTTACATCTAGCTAAAGAAATCCATTTGGTACTTCAAGAAAAATATCTTAGGATTAGCAGAGGGATCTTCTATCGGAATTATAAAATTCAATAGAAGTATTTGCGTGAGTGTTTAGTAATTCTTATCGGAAAACTGTTGAAGGAATTTAAAGTTTAATTAGCTTTGGCTTAATGTCTGAATTAATTTTGAGAAGGTACAAGCAATGGAGAAAAAACATTGCTTGTTTATAGGATATGATTGGAGACGAAGTAGCACTATGATTAGCTTCACCAACAGTAATGGACTATTATCCTTATATTGGATTTGAAAAATCTGAAAATGCTTTTCTTATTCCAAGAAAAAAGTGATTTAGCGGTTATGAAAAGATTAATGAACTTACTAACTTTAAATTTTGTTACCAATAAGAGATCAATTATGTAGATAAAAAAGAGGCCTTAAAGGCCTTTTTTGCTTTGTGAAATGTCAATTATGTTAACTAGAGTTGTATAAAGTACTTATTTAGATACTTTAAAGCCTTCTTCAACTATAGGGGCAGGTTAGTTGAACAACAAATGTGATAAACTGTTATAAGCAATTTTTATTTTGGAGGGTTCGAACATAATGAATAGTTCATCACTGGAAAACTATACGAATTCAATAAATACATTAAGGAACTGGAAGAAGCATTAAAGAAACTCCGCAATTAATTTCCAGTTTTGTTACTATAAATATTCGTCTTTTATACATCGTGAAAACAAAGGAAACAGGGGGCAGACCATAAAAAATCAGTTAAAAAAGATAAAGAGCAAGTTGGATGATATTTTCACCCATTAATCCAACTTGCTCTTTTTTGTTTCAAAATAAAAATCATACCATATACCTACTCTGTCTCGTTGATGACACCGAGCGCTGCATTAATTGCCGCGATGACAGCGACCACCAAAGGCTCCTCGAATTGCTCCTCTATTCTGAGAGCAGGCGCCGACAGCGGTCCGCCACCCATGATGATCGCTTCGGCGCCGTCCGACCTGACGGACTCCTGTACCGCTTCAGTTAGCGCCGCGTCAAGCTTTTCCGGTGACTCGACCAGTTCCTTGGGGTCCCCGGGCGTGACCCTGACACCCTGATACAGATGCGAATAACCAAGCGACTCGGCTTTCTCCTGGAATGACTCGATCAAGTCCTCGTCCGGCGTGACCGTTACGATGCCGAACTTCCGGTCGTCCCGCGCGGCGGCATGAAATGCCTCTTCACCGATGCCGAACACCGGGATATCGACCTTCGCGCGCAATTCCTCAAGTCCTGGATCGTTGAAGGCTGAGACGATGATGGCGACAACGTTCTCATCTTTCGCGGCTTCTACGCCGAGCGCCACTACGCCAGGCACCGCTTCTTCCATATCCTGAAGTGTGGTCAGCAGCGATGGAGCATCTTCATTACTGACTCCCACAACATTTACGACGCCGTCGGTCTCCGCCTCGGCGAGGTCGACCATCGAGCGGGTCGAGTCTTCATTGGAGTTCGGATTGATGAGAACGATGGTGTTGGCTGTTTCGGAAGTGTTGGCTGTTTCGGAAGTGCTCGACTGTGTACTGTCGTCGGCACCTGAGCAGCCGGCTAGCAAAAACACGAGCACGGTTAACCCAGCCAGGACTCGGCGACCAGCTGAGAGCTTCAGTTGAGAAGATCGATATGGACGGTAGCTCACGAAAATTCCTCCTTAATGTCTACATTTTTTACTTCATCCCTGAAAACTACTTTTCCACCCTTGATAATAAGACCATACTTCATACAAATTCCCCCATATAAAAGTTTCAATTCATTTTGGTAGCGTTTACATCATACTCAGTCAAAAAATAACTGAAATTTCAAAAGCGTTTGTTTGTGATGTATGGAATCGGTAAAAAAGAGACAAATTTAATATGAACCCTATTCGATTAGCATCACCTCCTACAAGGTTGATTAATGAAATTCTTCTCCCTCATAAAGAATTACGTGTGTAGGATTAAGAAGGAGAAGAATAAATCGTTTAGAAAGTAAAGCTTTTATACATAATAGAAACTTGATTAAGACCAAAGGAGAAAGCGATTACAAATCATACAATAATCAATTGCTATTGAAAGATTTCTGACAAAGAAGTGGAAATCTCGAGCCCCTCATTAAAATGAAGATTATCTTCAATTTCTCTTAAATGTTCAATACATAACTTTTCAGCCAGATCTTCATCTCTTTTCTTAATAACGTCAAAGATATGAAGGTGATGGCGGCATGTACCTTTTTCTGCCTGACCTCTTCCATAAATTGAAATAATAATATATGTTACGGAAATTAAGTCTTCTAAGTACTGATAAAAATAAGAATTACCTGCCATTTCAGCTATTTTCAAATGGAATTCTCCTGCCATTTGTGTAGCTTCAATATAATCGACATGTTGGTATGTATTTTGTTCCTCTTCAACCATCTTCTCAAGTTCACGTATTTGCTCTTCTGTAGATAAACGACAAGCTTTTCGAACGGCTGCAACTTCTAAAATTCTTCGCATTTCAAACACTTCTTTTGCCTCTTCAATTGTTGAACCAGCTACGAAAGCACCTTTATGCTCAATAATCTTTACAAGCCTTTCATACTGTAATCTTCGCAAAACATTACGTATAGGTGTACGACTAACATCGAAAGACTCAGCAAGCTCTTTTTCAACTAACTGTGTATTAGGTTTAAGCTTTTGCAAAATAATGGCTTGCTTAATTTTCTTATAAATTTCTAACTCTTTTCTATTCACTATAACAACCTCTCATCTATATAGAATACTTAATTATGTACGTTACTGTATGCGTGCTATCACAAAAAATAATAACTATTTTTTGAATACCATATTATAAACAATTTACTGTAAAATTTTTAAGCTTATATAGAAAAGAAATCTATAGATTTAGAAATTGTATAACACTTTGCACACTTTATTGTATACAATATAACTTAAAAAAAATTGTATCTCTTATTGGTACACTATCATATACAGTTCATTTATACTTTGTATATCGTTTAGCGTACTTAATTGTATACAATTTTGAAAGCGCTTTCTATTAATTTGTAAACTTAGAATACTATATATTTTTTTGAAACGCAACTGTTTTTTGGGAATTTTTTAAAAAGAAATTCTTTATCACTAGAATTGGTAAATAATTCCTAATTTAATATAATAAAACTATTATTAGTTAGTCAACTAAATTAGTAAACAGGTTATAGAAGTAGCATTGCTTTGTCTGGAATGTTGCTAGATACTACTTCAATACTATCTTTCCAAATCTACAAACAGCCAGTACCACATACTTCGGAGCTTGGCTGCTTTAGGCATATAGTTTAATTTTAATAACTAGATTCACAAAGACATCCTATACAAAAAAAGCTTAGGATGATTTCCAAAGCTTCACTTAAAGGTAACCGAACGGGTACTGATGTAGCTTAAAACGGATGTCACCGACCGCGTTGAGTTTAGGGATTTTAAATTATGTAATAATAGTTCCAGTGTACGTTAATAACCATACAGGGTCAACGTTTCCTGAAGAATAAATCTACAAAAGAAGCAATAAGACAAGTAAAAGCTTCTTTAGAAATCGAGGGATTTACTGTTAGAAAAGAACATGACCAGCTGGTGAGATACAGTGGAAATTTACGGAGACGGAACATTTCAGATTATGTCGGGTCCTACTTCAAATGGATTATATAATAATGAAACCCAAGAAGATATTGAGTTCATCATATTTAAATATAAAGAAATAAAAACTTTGGTTTATATTATCGGAGAAAGTGGATATACGATACTCAATTATCAAACGGGAGAAATCAAGAAATATAAAAAAATGGATGAAATCCCAAACAAAGAGAAACAAATTTTTATAGAAATTGCAAAAGAGTAATGTTTTTAAAAGGGTTATAAATTCTTAATCCTGTTCCACTAACGGGTGCTTTTATTGAAGAAGGAACAAAAAATGATCAAACTTTTTTTCAAAATGGATTTTTATTATTTATCGTAAAATCTAGGCTTACAAGATATTTTTGATCAAACTTTATTTTAAAGTAACGTTGATACTTTCATGAATATTCAATATGAATAAATATCTAATAAATATTCACTTAATTACTTCTATTTGCTAAAATATAAAAAATTTAATATATTAATACCCATATTTTTCACCTTATTGTATATATTTGTTTCAAAAAATATAAATTTAAAAATCTCTTGTCAATTCCTTTTAAAAAACCTATAATTTTATATAGTTTTTGTTAGGAGGATACTACATGACTTTATCAGAAAAAAATTGGCTAGTAACATTATTACTATGTTTTTTCCTAGGAGGAATAGGAGCTCATCGCTTCTTTGTTGGTAAAATAGGGACAGGCATTTTAATGCTAATCACATTTGGTGGTTTTGGGATTTGGTCTTTAATTGATCTTATTATTATCATCATTGGTAACTTTAAAGACAGTGAAAATAAACTGATAAAAATGAACTAAGCAATCATATATTTTCTAAACATAATACCTGTTTATTCAAAGTTATTTAAAAAGACCTTAATAATCTATATTAAGGTCTTTTGTGAAAAATTGATATTTTAATCAATCTTTTTTTATAAAACCACACTCACGCATTTTGATCAATCTTTGATCAAAATGCGTGGGTTTCTTCTATTATAAAATCAACGTTTGCAACATGCTTTTAATTGAACTTTATTCGAAAGCTACAAAAGAAAAATAATGCGAGGAGGTTAATTATGAACTTTTTTTAATTCAAAGAGTAATTGAGGATAATGTATCTACCACAGTCGGGTGCTTTCCTTTAATAAGAAAGCGTCTTTTTGAATGGACAACACATTTAAGGGATTGAGTTTTTTGAGGTGTAAAAAAGATTGTTAAACTAAAGGGTGCTTTAGTTTAACAAGAATAAAGGAAATCTCCTGAATTGGATTTCCTAAAATTTATATTAATTAGTACATTGAAATTTACTTAGCTGATTTAAAAGAAGTAAGTGGAGCCATTTAATAAAAAACAATACCTTTTCCAAAATGGAGAAAGGTATTGTTTTTTTTGTATGAAAACACCCATTTATCTAAAATTTTATTAATTCATAGTTCTACTATCATTACAGGACATCTTGTTTTCGTGATACAACTTTAAAAGTAGCTCTTTTTTTGTAACAGTCATTTTCATTTAGAGATCTCCCTTAGAAATACCCTTCAGGGATATAAGAATAACCATAATAATAGACTTGGAAATATTCCTTTTGTAATTGAATGTAATGGACTTAGAATTGTAGTTGATAATGCAGATGTTACTGTTAAATTAGAGGAATATGGAAGCAAAGTAGAAGAGATTCAATTATTAGGAGATAAAATAAGAAAGTGGGCAGAATAGTGTTGCCCACTTTTTGCCCACCTTTATCCATATTCTCATTTTATTTAATTTTAGATGAAGTGATAAAAGCTTGATATAATAACGTTTGTTACTCATTATTCTTCGTTATTTTCGTCACCTATTACTCGATGTATGAGATGGAGAAGATGTTTAAGCGCGTGATGTAGCGGGGGTTGTGAGGCTTTGTTTTTGATTTGCCCACTAATCATTTAAATAACGTTCTAATTTTAATATACTTTCTTCATGTTTCTTCGTAATATGAAGATAAACATCAGCTGTCATATTGATAGTTGGATGCCCAAGGCGCTCACTAACAGTTTTTATATCTATACCACTTTCCAAAAGCATGATTGCGTGTGTATGACGTAATCCATGTGGGGAAATGCGGTGTAGATTTGTTTTCTTTAAAATAGCTTCCATTACTCTATTCACTCCGAAAGTACCCATTTCAGCTCCATTATGGCAAGTAATTACAAAGTTTGAGTCTCGGTACGCTAATCCATATTTTAATTTGTTTTTCTTTTGTCAGGTCTTATATTTTTTGAGTTCTTCTATAAGTGTGTTATCAATATTGATTGTGTGAATACTTGATTTTGTTTTCGGTTTTTTTATGCCGAATTCGTTTCTAGATTTAGTTACTGATAAAGTTTTATTCTCTAGATCAATGTCATCCCAATGAAGCGCAAGCATTTCAACTTTCCTTAACCCAGTTCTGAGAAGGAGTAGAGCGATAATATAATGATGAATTTGTGGTTTTTTCGCAGTTCCATGAAAATAGCAACTTCTTCTTTCGTTAAATGGTGCATTAGAGGTAGAGATTTTTTCAATATGTCGATTCCGAAAAGTTGGTCAAATGTGAAGAAGCAGTAAGTGATTGGTGAATACCATACGAAAAAGCCTGATACAGATAATCTAGTAAAAGGAGTTTTTGATGCTCTTAATAAGCTAGTTTGGCAGGATGATAATCAAGTCGCAAAAGTAACAGCAGTAAAAAGTTATGGTGAAGTACCCGGTATGGAAATCGTAATTAACGAGCTGAAATAAATGGCTAGGGCTAAGCGAGATCATGGTCGTAAATGGTACCTTTGATTCCGTTTTGAAGATGGCAATCGCGTTCATTTGTATGAGCCATTACAAAGATATGATTTGAATAGTCGGTTACGTGATGGATGGAAGGTCGTGAGTTAATTGGACAAGAGGTATATCATGTTTGAGCTTGATCGGGAGAAGGTATATATCGCTCATTTCTTCAAATCAGTGGAAGAGATAGGATATTCAAATGTTGAACGTATTGAATATTTTATCGTTCCCCGTAAAACACATTGCTATGTTTATTTTGGTTATGAGTTAAAACAGCATAGAGGATATTTTCCGTTAGAATGGTTCACAGATTTTTCTGAAGTTGATAGTTTACCAGCGTGTGAACAAGGGGAAATTGAACAACTAAGTTTATTTGAGGAGGGGCTAAGCAATGCCGGATAAGACATTAAAAATACTGCTTTACCACATGAAAGAAGGATTAAATAATTTCCGTACAACTGGTGATCCGGAATGGCTGGAAAAAGCTCAGAAAGCAGAGAATCGAATCATTGAGCTGAACAGCAATCCACATCAGATGTGGGTAACGGAAGACAGTATATAAAACACAATTTGTATTATGTTTCCTAATTTATATAAGAAACAAAATGTGTAATAAAAGCAAATTTAATTTGTCTATTAAAAGTATAAAAGACAGAGAAGATTTCCCCCTGTCTTTCAGGTTTTTTGATATTCAAATATCTTTGTGTCTCTTCTTAGGGATAAAACATTTCATTTACTTCCCAAGACTCGACAATTTGATGAGCAGTTTGTGGATCATATCCTCTTCCAATTAAATAACTTATTGCTGATGCCTCCCTCATTGCGTGCAGATAAGAGGTAACTTGAGCTTCTTTAAGACCATATTGAACAATGGGTTCCACGGTTGAAAGTGTGTGTTGTTTTAACTGTTGGGTCTGAAGGTTATGAGGTTGTTGTTGATAAGGATTTTGGACTCGATTCCAATGATTGGGATTTGAATACCATTGATAAGAATTACTATGCATAAAAGTAGCTCCTTTTAATAAACTTATACATTTTAGCCTATGTTTATACTATCCAAAGGTTGAGCCTATTTTTTCAAAGATGTAAAAGGGGTAAAGGATTTAAAGTGAAAATATTATAAAATCTAAATTTTTTCAACTGGATATTAGCTTGATGTACATTTTGATAATTAAGTGGACACAAGAATTATTATGTTTCATAACAAATAAAAAAGACTATCCGTGGGGAGGTAGTCAAACTCAGAAAGACGTTTCAAATTTCTATTTATAATATGCAGCTGGTTGATAAAAATTCTAATTACTTTTGATATTGGCGGTTTTCTAAAACAATAATTTTTTCTTGTGTTGGCGTAAGAGCTGTTTGTTTAGTATTTTCCACTAATTCATAAATGTTATGAATACATTTTTTTGCTCCCATTACTAAAAAAGGTACACCTATACTATCTATTTTTAATCCTCTGGAAAAAAAACCTCCTAAGGACATAGGTATAGGGACAGTGGGTGAGGTATTAGAAAATATAATGCGCTCTCCTACTTGGAAATGCTCAAAAAGCAGTAATCCAAAATCTATAAGAGAAGGAACCACAAGCTTTTGTGATTTTCTACCTAACGTATAAACAAGGTGTCCGTCTCTATCTTTTCCATGAAAAATAAGCTTACCAAAATCTTTTTTGGTCAATTTATTGAAAAAAGGAACTGCTAGAATTTCTTCTTTTGTTAACGGAGTGGATGGTGGTTTAAGGATTTGTAAATGGAGAGCTGCAGCCAAAGATGTAGTATGAGTACCACCATAATCATTATAAATAAATATCATGTAATCATCCTTTCAAAAATAGCCAATTAATAGTTTGACCAACTTGAAAGATAAGTAAACATTTCTCTAAATGAAAATTTTTAATGTAACAAATTAAGCAGCCAGTTTCCTACAGATCTTTTACATGTTAAATAAAATAGAACTTTACTAAAGAAAAGCAAAGTTCTAATGGCTTATATTGATATGTTTTAACATTCATATTTATACATTTCATATATTGTGTCATCTAATTTGGAAGTCCACCTAGTCCCTGAAACTTCTGGTAGTAAAGCTCGATGGTCTCCCCAATTTAGAATATGAATGTTTTGTAAGTCTGTATCAGGTATCGAAGAAATGTTCTTTTGATTATATGCAGGTTTGTGGACATAAATAAGTAAACTTTCGGCTAATGCTATTTGTTTCGACCATATTTGATTAGAGGGATTTATAGGACCATGTAATCTTCCCACATAGATTTTATGATTGTTTGAATCATTAGTGTTATCCCATCCTTCTTGTGAGATTCTTTTGCCGAGAGTTTGTTGATCTGCTTTGCCTATGTATAATAATACGTCTTTACCATAAATCATGTGAGTGCCGTATATAGTATAGATTCCATAATCTGTTACATTATTTTGTAATAAATCAAGTTCATTTAAACTATATGGACCTTTCCAAGTGATTTGTATTAGTTCTATATCAGTAATTATCATATAAAATTTCTTCCTTTTAATGTTAGTGTAGAAAATCTGCTAAGTAGTGATGGGGATGAATAATTAACCCTATTTTAGAACACAGAATAATTTAATGAAACAAAAAAGTAAATACGTTTTGCCAAATAGAAAAGATCTACTTAGGTCTAAAAGAGTTAGGGAAGAATTCCTTTATTTCTTCTAAAGTCATACCAGTACTTAAAGTGATCCAGACCAATTCTTTCCATTGTTGGTCTGATATTGTTTCTTTTAATTTATCTAATTTATCCATAGAAACTCCCATTAGAGATTTTTAGGGGTACAGCTGGTAACTAGGGAGATTTAGAAGATTGACTAAAGAATTTTTTTATTTCTTCGGCAGTTATACTAGTGTTAATAGCTATTAGAATTAATTCTTGCCACTCTTTATCTAATACTTTTTCTTCAAGTTTCATAGGGATTCCCTCCTTAAATAATAGTAATTTATTAGTGAATAAATGGAAAATATATGATGAAAGTGGTTTTATTGTATCAAATTAACATTAATATAAAAGGTGTAAAAATACCTAGTTAAAATAAAAAGTAATCGACATAATTTTCATATTAGGGTGAGGAGAACTTAATAAGTAAGCTGTTTTATTCAGTTTAGAAAGCAGACCACTTATAAAGTAGTCTGCCCTAATTGAAAAAATAAGATTAGTAACCACCGCCAAGGTATGCAACACCAACGATGATTAAAAGGATAAATAGAACAACGATTAGTGCAAAACCTGCACCATAGTTAGATCCGCCACCACCTGTGTATCCACTCATATATTACACCTCCTTGTCTTAAGGTTAATACAGTATATGTAATGGTAGGTTCAATGGTTTGGACATGTGCAATAGATTACTTTCCTGTTTTTAAAAATAAATGGACACCCAAAATGAGTGCCCATTAGAAGGTGCAAGATGTACTACAGAAGGTGGTTATTTATTATATGTACTTAATGTTCAATTGAATTGGACAAAAGATGATTTTGAGAAACAAAAGAGTAAAAAAGAGAGATAAGACACAAACTATGCTTCAAAGGAGAGATTATTTTATGAATGAAAAAGAATGGAAACAAAACGTTAACAATGCTTTACATATGAATAAACAGAAACCTTCGGATGATATAACCGCAAGTATTGATGAATTGAAAAAAGAACATGAATCAGAGTATGTCTTTCTTTATTGGGAAACTTAAGAGTAAAGGTGGTTATTATATTTGAGATAAAATTTGAAGGATAAACATTTGGACAAAAATATTTATATAAAAGATGGCAAGAGCTATTCCATAATGAACCTTTTTAAATATTAACAAGGAAAGAGGAAGAAACATGAGGATAAATGGTAAAGCTGTTAGCATTTTGAATCAACTCCGATTAATATCAACTCATCTTTTTATTGAATCTGATAAGGAATAGTTTAAACAAATGTAATGGGTATTATGTAAGAAAATTTTAAAAGTATATTTCGGAGGAGTGCAAGGACATGACAGTTTTGGTAAAGGCAGAAAATTATTTATCCTTGCACTAATAACTCATATACCCAAGTACGATTTGAATAAAACATCTAAGTGATAGACAGTTAGTTGTTAATCAAAGTATGCTTGGAGCTTTTCAATAAATAAAAACCACTAGGAGTTATTTTCCTAGCAGCTGAGATAAACGTTCACTTTTCTCTTGATTTCTACAAGGTAGTTAATGAGAACAATATTGAAAATAGAGGCAAGAAGAGTACTGCCAACAAGCATCCATATAATTGCGAGAAGTTTTCCATTATGATTTTTACCCATTTTGTAGCTCCCTTTATATGTAATGATATTTTAGTTATAACCAATCGTTAGTTAAATATGTGTAACAAATGTGATTTTATAAGTTACAGAGTAAGAAATATGTTTCGGGGGACGGTACAAGGAAATGAATGCTAGTCTAGTCACTGACAATTGAAATTGAATTATCCTTGTACCTGGATTTATTATGTCCAAACTCTTTAAATTGATTCATTTCATAAAAAGACTACCTACTGGAAGGTAGTTCACATATTTATATTCAAAGGAGACTTGATTTAATCTATTCACTTGTCTTTAAAAGTGTTCCAAGCATTCATGTAAGGAAATTTGATAAGCGCAGTATTTCCTTGTTAAATCTAAAGAAATAAAAAAGATAAACAGATTAAACGGTTTTATCTTTCTCTAGTAATTCAATAATTTCGTCAAGTTTTTGTTTGGATTTATTAGAGCCTTTAGGTTTCTTTGTAATTCGAAAATAAATAAAAAATAAACAAGCAGAGACAACAAATAAAAATGTAATAACAACAAAAATGGTTTTTATTAGTTCAACTAGAGGATAACCATTATCCAAATTAATACCACCTTATATAAATCTTGGTTAATTATACTATTCCATTTTAAGATCATTAGTTAATAAAAAAAATGAGCACAGAATTTGTGAAAGGGAAAAAATCCTTAAGAGCACACCATGGGCAGCATCTTAAAGATCCTTTTAGAGACTAGACTAATTTCGACTTACTTAATTAAGTAAGTAAATTTATTATAAATATCTGATCTCTACAATTTCTAAACAAATTAGGCAATTTGTTTCCTCTCATCGTCGACAGGTTCCACCCATTCCGGCGTACCTGCAGTGATTGCAATGTGTTCAAACCAACTATCTTTTGCAGTACTATGCCAGTGTTTTACACCATCATGGGTGACAATAAAATCGCCAGCTTTTAAGAATTGAGCTGGTTTCCCTTCCTCTTGGTACCAGCCTTCGCCACCAGTTGCTAATAAAAGTTGAAATCCATCACGATGAATATGCCAGTTATTTCTTCATCACAAAAGAGCAGAATAATAGTCTGCTCACAACTAACCTATCTTTTTTCGGAAATTAAGTCCATAGTTTGTCTATATTTTACGAAAGATTTGGAAAAAGTTTCAAAAAATAACCATTAATTTTTATTAGGAGGTTCGATAAATGGAAGATATTAAATTTCAGGTCACTAAGAATATCTTGTGGGATAACTGGGGACAAATTTGTAAAGGTAAAGGGAGACTTGATGATAAAGGATCTTTAATTTATGCGAGTGCTGAAAGTCTATACTATCCTGGAATATCTGATTCAATACCAGTGGCTTTAATAAAGCTGTTGGAAACACAAGAGTAAATATGTTTCGGGGGACAGTGCAAGGATTGCTAGTTCCACCATCAATATAAGAAATTGGCTTTGCTTGCACTATGTAGTTAACATACCCGAACTTTGCTATTAACGAAACATGTTGAAAATTCAACTTTATAAGGGGGTACAAGGTAAAGGTCGCTAGTCTAATTAAAGGGAATCAAAATTAGTCTAACCTTGTACCAATAGTCATTCTGCCCAAATTGAGATAATTAATACGTTCATAAAAAAAGACTACCTACTGGAAGGTAGCCAAAGTCTCAGACGTTTTGCGAGCCCGATTTATAGTATGTAGCTAGCTGAAGAAGGTTCCAAGATGTTTGATAAAAATATCTAAGTATTAGGAAGATCGATTTATTAATCAAAATAAACATATGGTTCGAGGGCAGTACAAGGAAATGACTGCTAGTCTCCCAGGAGGAAATCGAAATTGGCTTTTCCTTGTACCAATAATTATTATGTTTAAATTTCACAAACTTATTCATATCATAAAAAAAGACTATATCTTACATTGGTGTAGAAAGGGCTTTATTAGCGATGTTTACATCATTGTTAAGCAATTTATTTAAATTATACGAAGGATAGTAGCCTCTTTTATACATATAGTTGTAAATTTTCGTATGTGTATCGATGGCTCGTAGTAGTTGCTGGGTTAGTACATTTCTTAGAGAAGGTGTTGCTGTTTCAGTAATTGCAATAGCATAGTTTCTGACAGAAGTTTTTGCTAAACCTAATAAATCTCCAGAATAAAATGGTAAGTTATCGTTTCGTTCTTCATCATTCCGTTCAGGTTTTGGTGCCATAGGATAAAAATGAAGAAGTTCCCTAATATTTTTACTTATTCCATTAATAGATTGTCTATATAAATCTTTTAATTCAGGATCGGTAATCTTACGATATGCTTTTTTTAATTTAATTAGCCCAATTGATTGAAAAGCGACTAATTCATGGATTTCCATTGTTTCATGCCATGCAAGATGTTGAGGGGAGCGCGAATAACTTTGTTCCATTTAACTTACCTCCTAAATAATACTCTTTATAACTGTATTCAAGATGAAGGAGTTGGGACTTTGTTTATTCAATTTTAGGCTTATACTATTTTTAAAATTAATAAGAAGCAAAATAAGCATTTTGTTTCGTAATAGACAGAATACAATTAAAGTGGAGAGTTAGAAATCCTCTCCACTTCGTAGCTAAAATACTATTCAGTAAATGAAATTGGTGAACCAGTTGAAGTATGTTCATTAATCCAGTCAAGAGATACTTTTGAAACGGTAGACCAATCAGGTATGTGTGCTTTGTGTTGTTCCACCCAACTCATGCAATATTGTGAGTCTATATTCTGTTCCTGGCAATGTTCTAGGAATGATTGGATATTTGACTCGGTACAGTTTTGCCATGTTCCACAAGTGTTATTAAATATATTTTCCATCTTCTTTTGAATAGTAAGGTCGTTGATACTAGACATTATTTTCTCCTCCTTTTGTTAATATACAAATCAAGATTTTAGCACTGCCAACATTCAGTTTGTCCAAAAGTTGTTAATTTATGATTTCAATATTAGAAATGAACAATTTGAAAATTTAATGAAACAAAATGATAGGAGAGTTTAATAATTACACTATTAATTTTATAAAAAAGCCTATACCTCAGAGAAGTATAGGCAAGAAAACTTAATCAGTTTTTAGCTTTGAATACATGTTAATGTCAATAAATTCCCCTTTTAATTTTTCGGATTTTCTAAGGGTTCCTTCAAATGTAAAGTTTAGTTTTTGTAAAACTTTAATGGAATTGAAGTTCTCTGGAGAAACCTTGGCTTCTATCCTATTAAAATTTAAAGTTTCAAATGCGTATTCAATTAGAACTGATAAAGCTTCTGGTGCATATCCTTTGCCCCAAAAACCTTTACCAATATCGTATCCAACTTCTGCTTTTACATTTTCAAAATCTAATGAGTTGTATCCACAAGAACCAATGATTTCATTCGATTCCTGTTCGATAATGGTAAAGCGAGTAGCCCTATTTTCTTGAGAGAGTTTATTAAAAAGATTGATCATATCTTCTACTTGGCTCTCATCAGTAAAATTATCGATGTTCATAAACGAGGTAACATCAGGGTCAGACCATATTTTAAACAAGCCAGATGAATCAGTTATATTCATTTTTCTTAAATGCAATCTTTTGGTATATAAATCAGTATTCAATAATTTTCCCTCCATTTTTTATATTGCTAATTGAGTTGAAAATATTGATATCTGCGCATAGTTCATTCCCTTCGGATACTAATGATACAAATTTTTACATTAACAACACTAAAGCAATAGTTTAATTATGTCAAATTTTCAAAATATAATAAAACAAAAGGTAGATTCTGCATAGTAAACTCTAAATAAATCAGAATAACTGTAAAAATATGTTATTATTTAACTAATTTAAGATAAATTAAAGGAAGGTGTCATTATGTTTTTAAATTTACAAACAGAACGTCTAATTCTTCGTCCATTTAAACTCGAAGATGCCCCAAGAGTTCAGGAATTAGCAGGAGACAAAGAAGTTGCTAAAACTACTCTAGGTATACCTCATCCTTATCCTAGTGAGGCAGCAGAAAATTGGATTAAGAACCATCCACAGTTAATAAAAAATGGTGATGTTTATCCATTAGCAATTGTTTTAAGAGATAACAGTTTAGTAGTCGGAACTATGACATTAAGAGTTGATAAGCAACATAATAAAGGAGAATTAGCTTATTGGGTCGGTAAAAATTATTGGGGAAATGGTTATGCGACAGAAGCTGCTAGAGCAATTATGAACTTTGGTTTTAAGGAACTCATCCTCAATCGAATCTGGGCTATGGCACTATCTAAGAATCCTGCTTCCATAAAAGTTATGAAAAAAGTTGGAATGGAAATAGAAGGAACATTGAAACAGCCTATTCTTCAAGCAGAAGTATATGAAGATGTCGAAGTGTATGGAGTTATTAAATCAGATTATAGATACTAGTGAGCGAATGGCAATGAAGGTTACTAGCTGTACAGGGGGAGTAACCTGAGCCTAGCATTATTGTGCACGATCGTCACGGGAATACAATTGGTGAAAATCTGATGCAAGGTATGGTGAAACAATGGCCTGCCGTTTCCGCACGTAACACCTTAAAGGCTGTATTTTTTATGTCCTTTTATCCATAATTAAATACATTTTAGGAATATAATAGTTAATATTTTTAAAGGAGAGAGGGACTGTGAAAGACTTAGTAAAATTTTTGTTAGTGTTTGTACTAGCTCTTAGCGTTATATTGCCTTTATCTAGTCCAGTAGCAGAGGCAAAGCAAACTAGTTATTTGATGAATACTAAAAAGTTATACACGTATAAACAGGGTGCTGCTTCTGATAAGTCAGCAACCTCATACACTCTGGAATTTTGGAAGAAATCTAATGGCTACAATCATTGGAGCACTATTCCTGAAGATTCGATTATAGAAGGTTTTGGATTTGGGGAACATGAAACAAAAGACGGGCTATACACGAATGATATAAAGATCTTAGCCTATCCTGTGAAAAAGGGGAAGAGTTGGAAAGATGGAGATTCCAATTATGAAATTAGAGCTGTAAACTGGACTATTACAACACCTGTAGGTACTTTTAAGAATGTGATAGAAGTAAGAGAGACTTTGAAAAAATTAGGATACCGTACATCCTTTTATGCTCCTGGTGTAGGGTTGGTTTTAGAAACAAGTAAAACTAAACATACTAAAGGTAAAACAATAACAGATCTTACCTTAGTTAAATTAAAAAATAAATAATCAGCATAGGGACGTACCTTTTAGGTATATCCTTTTTATTTGGATAACTAACCTGGTGACGTGAGGTTCAGACAAACTTATTATAACCTTAGAAATGCTCCGTACCGAGCGGGGCTATTTACATCTTTTTTAATAGAACTTTAAATAAACTTTAACTTCATCCTATATAATAATGATGGGAAAAAAAGCTTTAAAGATCTGCTAAAATAAGTTAAAAAAATCATTGTGCATCATCTAGCACATCCAACATGGGGAATTAAAGAAATTCATGACTATCACAAAAAATCGAATGGTTGGGATGGAATAGGATATAGTTACTTTGTCCCGAAAAACGGAGGTGTGCAGCTTAGACGTGGGCGGAACGTAGGAGCATGTTGTAAAGGTATGGGTATGAATAATCAGTCGCTGCGTTATGCTCCAAGGTGATTTTGATAAACAAATACCAACTGAAGCACAGTATCGTGATGGGGCAAAACTAATCGCTCAATTACTGCGACAAGAAGAGTTACAGATCAATGATGTTACTCCACATAGAGAATTTGATGCGAAAGTCTGCTCTGGGAAGAACTTTGATATGAACGAGTTGAAGCAATACGTTTGAGAGAAATTGAATCCAAATGTAAAAGTAACTGTTCAAGAAGTTATTGTTTCTAACTCTGTTCAAAATGCAATCAATAATTTAGCGGTATATGGAATCATGAGCAAAGATTGTAGGGTAACAAAAGACCATGGGATTACTCTTATTTCTATGCTTAATGGACTAGTAAAGGCTATTAAAGATGGCAAGTTAAAAGTTGGTAATTAACACCTATTCTCTTAAATGTTTCTTATTGGTAAAATTATATCAATCCCTAAGTTTTTTATAAAAGTCCCTCTCATTTGAGTAGGGGGCTCTTTTGTTTTATTAACACTTATTGTCTCCTCTATAATTTTTCTTTCAAATGGAACAACTCATTCAATCTCACAGATCGTTAACCTATTTTCATGATACAATTTCAAAAGTAATTCGATTTCTGCATTAGATAGTTGAGTTTCCCACACTTGTATGATCTCCTATAATTAATTACTTTAAATGTACTCAGTTAGAGGAAGAAAGGGAAATCGTTAAGATTCGATTTTTGGCCCTTAAAATAGTGGAAAAAGGGTCTTTTTAATGTGAAAAGACTGTTATCGATCCCAAATAAGTGAAAATAGCACTGAAAATATAATGTTACTATTTATTTATAGATTCTAGGGTCGGTCACGATTGTGCTGTCTCAAAGGAATATTTTCAAGTTTAAAATACTGCTGGCTGATGAAAATTTGGTATACTGAACTTCTAAAGAAAGACTTCTTATTTATTACATATTCATAAATTTAGGTGGTTTTGTGGATCAGTTAAGGGAGGAGAATTGTTGAAGAAGGTCCTGTCTTGCTGAATTTTCATATATAATTTAAGATTTTGGAGAAGGAGGAGAAGTATGGATCAAAGTTTCTCTGAAAAGACTTATCAATCACTTATACAAAGTGAAGAAATGTATCGTCAAATCATTGAATTCTCAAAAGAAATAATTATCATACATTCTGACTATAAAGTATTATGTATAAACCAATCTGGTGCAGATTTTTTAAGAGCTTCTAAGGAAGACATAATTGGGGCAGGTGTACTTGATATTATTTTGAAAGAATATAAAAAGGTAATAGAAGAAAGAATACAAAAGGTGGTTTCAGAAAATGAACCTGCTGGACGTATTGAACAAACAATATTGAGATTAGATGGTAC
Source organism: Metabacillus fastidiosus NBRC 101226 (assembly GCF_001591625.1). Lineage (GTDB taxonomy): Bacteria > Bacillota > Bacilli > Bacillales > Bacillaceae > Metabacillus > Metabacillus fastidiosus. The sequence goes on along the minus strand of NZ_BCVG01000022.1, from coordinate 14,804 downwards.
ATTAGTTGATGTAGAAATTTACTGTTATCCGGTTATATTTGGTGATAAAAAAGCCATTCATTCTGTGATGAGAGATATAACAGAAAAAAAAGAAATAGAAAGAAAGATTAATGAAGTATCTTCCCCTGTAGTTCCTTTGTTAGCTGATATTGCGGTTCTTCCTTTAGTTGGTTCTATAGATAATCAAAGAGCTATACATTTGTTAGAGGACCTTCCATCAAAGATTCAGGAACAAAATATTCAATGTTTAATTATTGACTTTTCAGGTATTTATAACTTCGATGAAGTAGTAGCTGATTACTTATCTAAAGTTAATTCTATTATGAAACTACTTGGTGTGAACACTATTATTACTGGAATACGCCCTGACCTTGCAGTAACTGTAACTAAACTTGGAGTGGATCTTCTCTCGATGCAAACAATGGCTACTGTAAAGCAAGCTTTACATTTCCTTGGGGTTAAATATGAAAAGTAATATTACATTAAATGAAAAAGCAGGCCCAAGCCTGCTTTTTTGTTTATAAATTAGGAACTATTATTGATTTTCTTCTATTTTTGAGATTCTATTTGATTTAATAGAGTATTTTCTTTATTTCTTAAGAATTGTTCAATTTCTACAGGTAATGAATCATAGCCACCTGCTTCTTTAATTTTAGCTGCTCTATCTTTTAAACGGTTTAATGTTTCAAAGCGTTGTTTTGCACTCTCAATATCATTTTTTATTAGATCATTACTGATCACATTTAATAGACGATATTGTGAAATTTCATAGATTGTGCGTTCAATTGTCATTTTTGCAGGTGTAACATAGTACTCATTCATTTCGGCACGATTTTTAGCACCTGAAACTTGACCAATTCTTTGTTGAGTTAATTTCAACTGTTTTGTAACATGATCATACAATTGATTCATAGTCTCAATTTTCCCTGAATCAATAGCTTCTTCATATGGATAAACTCGTAGATCAAGAATATTTCCTTGTAGTAAAGCTTCAAATACACGTAAATTTGAATTGATACTAATTGGAAGTTCTTCATAACCGCCAGCTTGTTTAATTGTTATTGCTTTCTTCTTTAATCTTTCAAGTTTTGTCATATTACTTTCAGCTTTTGATACTTCTTCATTACCTACTAGCTCTGCGATTTGATAAAGTAAACGATATTGTGAAACTTCATAAATCACACGTTCAATTGTCACTTTTGCAGGAACTACATATGTTTTAGTAAGTTTTGTACGATTAGTAGCTCCTGGTACTTTGCCAATGTTTTGTTCAAGCGTTTTAATTCCTGTAGCTAAATGATCATAGTAAGTATCAATCATATCCATATCTTCATCTTTAATTGCAGAATTTAATAAAGAATTAATTGCTTTTACTTTTTCTCCTTGTTTTACTGCTACATCATAATTTGAAACACTTTGAGCAGAAACAGAGTGTTCAATATTGAAAAAAGTGATTGGTGTACAACATAAAATACCAATGAAAACAAATGAAATAATTTTTTTCAAAAACATTTCCTCCAATTATTATTATTTTTAACCAAGAGATAAGTATAAATAAACAAATATAATTCTATCAATATAAAATAATTTACTCTTATGTATTTTTTTAGCTTACTAATATAAAAAAGGGAAATAGAGATCATGTTTTTGGTTTCTTAAGCTTATTTTTATGATATTCCCCAACATGAAAATCCCAGAATTGACTCGTTTTCTAGCTTGATAAAATGTCCATTATGTTTACTGATGCTATAAATCTACCTATAAATATGGATTTTTGGTAAATTTTAATAGTTTATAGTAAAGTTTTGATCATTTATGATAAAAAGTGATAATTTGTAATGAATTCTGGTCAAGATTTTGTTGTGACAATAAATGATTTTTTATTAAGTTAACATCTTTGATAATTCAATAAAGAATTCCAATTTCACTCCTTAAATATTGATCATAATACAATTGAAAAATTAGATAATGTTAATGGGGGTAAAAATGGGAAGAATAATCATTTTATTTATTAGTTCATGTCTATTATTGGGTATTTCCTTTAGTCCAATGTTTAGTATTATTCGTGAATTTTGGATTGATAAAAAAGTGACGGAACGTTATGAAATACATCAAGCTTATCAAGAGTACGGTTCTGACAGTCATCTAGATGTTCAGGAACTAATAATTGATAATAAAAATATAAAGATAAGGGAAGAACAGACTGGCAGAAAAGCACCTCTTCCTTATTGGGAAGAGACTGAAAACATGGAACCTGAAGACATAGTAAAAATACATTTTTTAATAAATGATAAAGAAATCTCTACACCTGATGAGATATGGCTGTCTAACGAAGATAAGGGAAGCAGATATTTTTCATGGCTGGATATATTCAATGTACATGATTTGAAGACTGATGAGAAACAAATAAAAATTATTCAGAGGCTGAAGGGTATGACGAGTATCAACGAGCCAATGGAAGGTATGAAATGGAAAATAATAACGATAAGGGAAGATGGAAAGGTGAGTGAAAAGATATTAAGTTACTCTCATAGAAGTGATGATCCTTTAGCTGTACAACTTATAAATTTTGCTACTATTTCACCAATGAATATAGGATATTATTCTGATATTACTCAAGGTTATGTAACCTATTTTTTTCCTCTTTTCTATCCTATATTTACAACATTATGTGGACTTATTTTGCTGATAATAGCTCTAATACTACTTTATAAAAGACATAAGTGATATTTACATTAATAGTTAATTTTATTTTATAAAAAGAATCTTTTCTTGAACTGCACCCCAATTGTTAGACAAAAAATTTAACTTTTGGGGTGTTTCTTTATGTCAAAATACTCGACTGAGTTTAAATTAAAAATAGTTGAACATTATTTACAAACGAAATGTAGTAAAAAAAGCCTCGCTAGAATATTTAATGTTTCTCGTAGCGACGTACAAAAGTGGATTGCTTTATACGAAAATCAAGGGGTTGAAGGCTTTGTTTCTGTCTATACAAACTATACCGTAGAGTTTAAACTAGGTATACTAAACTTTATGATTGAAACGGGTACGTCTCTTATAGAAACAGCTGCGATATTTAATATTCCAGCACCTTCCACTATTCTAAGATGGAAGAAACTTTTAGAGGAACAAGGAGTAGATGCCCTTCAATCAAAGAAACGAGGGCATCCATCCATGAAAAAGGAAACAAAGAAAACACAACTAACAGAAGGGTCACAAGAAGCATTACTCGCTGAAATTGAGCGTTTACGTATGGAGAATGCCTATTTAAAAAAGTTGAATGCCTTAGTTCAAAAGGAGAGGCAATCACAGAACGCCAAAAAGCACAAGTAATCTTTGACTTTCGGAAAGGATTTTTATCAAAATTATTTTGATTTAGGCGACGACAAATATTTATCTGATGGAATTCCTGGTTATTTGAAAATGGTTATAGTTTGTTTTCATCAGAGTATAGAGTTATTTAACAAGAAGTTGTTAATAGATATTGATCAAAAGTTAATAGTAGACGAGAAGTCTTTAGAAGAATATGAGAGTGCTTTAAAGACTAGTGAAGAAAATGGACGTGCATTTAGAATTGAGGCATTTCTTATGTCTGAATCCTATAATTTTAAGACAATAGATTACTCTAAAACGATTGATCTTGTAAGGGATAAATTTAATTTAAACAAAAACGAGGTAAAGGTCTTATCCGATTTGGGCGCTACTCGAAATAGAATAACTCATTTTGGTATGGATAAAGTATTAGATTTCTACGAGGTTTTAAGAACTATTAATGATTCACTAGCATTGATTGTCGGATTCTATTACAAAAAACTAAAGTCTAACAGACAGATTTCAATTTATTACAGCAATATCTTTCAAGAACTAAATGAGCTTTTGCAGCATGCTATTAAGGTTGAGGCTGATATAATACAAAACCATCCTAAAAAGGATGGTTAGGGAAAAGGGATAAAAATTTTTATAAGATATGTTTAAGTTTATGCATATCCTGTGTAAAGTCTGTTAATTCTATTTCACTTTTATCTTGCTGCTGGAGCCGTCGTTGTAGCTGTTCTGGCTCCTAATTCCTGATCTAATAATAAAAGGGCAGAAGGGTTACCTCCAGCAAGTCTAAGTCGATCAATAATTGTTTTCGCTTGTGCTTCCTCATCTATTTGCTCTCTTAAAAAATCTTGTATAATTACAGCAGCCTGCGGGTCTGTTTGATTGACATAGTTATAGGCTTGACGATAAGAATTTGTAACAAATTGTTCATGAGCTAATACTTTTTGAAAAGTCTCTAGCGGTGTACCAAAGTCGCTTGGCTGAGCAGCGAGACTGCTCAGTTGGACAGTACCATCCCGATCCACAACAAAATCAATTAAGGTAAGCATGTGTGTTCTTTCCTCTTCTGATTGCAATCTTAACCAGTGAGCTATACCAGTTAAGTTTAATCTCCCCATATATGCAGACATGGCAAGATATAAAGTCGTTGATACATGTTCAATTTGAATTAACTTATTAAATAACCTTTGAAGTTCCTCATTCATGTCCTCTATGCTCCTAACTCCAAAATGTTTTATTCTTATAGTATATAAATATTAATGAAAATGTTTCGTCATTTTATATTAGGAAATTTACAGGATAAATGACTCAGCAACATAAAGAAATAAAATAATGGGTATATACCTATTCATGCTATTTAATATTGCATATCATTTATAAGGTAAGAATTAGGTGATTTAATTACCCGATTAGTAAAATATGAGAGGATGGAGAAAAATGTACTTTTTTCCTTATAACAATCCGTATCAATATCCTTATTATGTAAATATGCCGATGAATAACTATACAAGACAGTCTGATTACTGGGATTATCCAGCAGAGAAATATGCAAACAGATTTAATACATTTAGATTACCTAATAGTAATAGAAATACTTCGTTAACAGATTATGGACCCAAACCATTTGTTATTAATATTAATGAGGTAACTAAACAAAACAATACGTTTCGTACCGCTTTATGGACAGGAACACATTTACAAGTTACATTGATGAATCTTAAAGCTGGCGAAGATATTGGTTTGGAAATACATCCTGACGTTGATCAATTCTTACGCGTTGAACAAGGTCAGGGAATTGTTCGAATGGGTAGCAGGAAAGATAACCTTAATTTCGAAAGAAGAATCGCTGATGATTCTGCGATAATGATACCCGCTGGAACATGGCATAATGTAATTAATACAGGTAATAGCCCACTAAAACTTTATTCCATATATGCACCACCGCAACATCCACGTGGAACCGTTCATGTAACAAAAGCAGACGCAATTGCTGCGGAAGAAGGCAGCAATCAGGGCAATGGAAAACTAATATTTGGTAGGACTCCAGACGAATGGGTGCAGTACACAGAATTTTTGGTAAATGAAGGATTAGAGGATGTTAAAAGGGGAATTAACGCCTTACACATTCTTCAAGAATTTATTCTAATGGGCGTACTTGTAGGGAAAGGATATTCTCCTGAAAGAGCCTATGAAACAGTAGAAGAATGGGAACGTACAGGAGAATCTAAACTTCTTCAGCAAAGCAAAAATATGTAGAAATAGAAGTAAAAGCATATAGTTAAGGGAAGGTGCTTATTGAACTAACGGGTACTTTTGTTGAAGAAGGAACAAAAGATGATCAAACTTTTTTATAAAAGAATCATTCAATTTAACATAAGAAGAGTATGTTTTGATTAATCTTTTTTTCAAAACATGCTCTTTTTTGTTCGTTTATCAAGGTTAATAACATTATTTTAATTAAAATTTATTTCAAAGCTACATGTGAGGAAATAAATAATCCTTACTGAGTAAAAATATTTGCATTTTGCAAATTTATATTATATAAATAATGTAAGAGATGAAAAAATAATATTTTTATTTTACAAATTGTTATTCTATAAATAATATGAGAGGTGAAAATAATGGAAAATCTCCGTGAAATATTTCAAGTTATGACTAGACGTTTTGGTTTCTTAAATAAGAATTGTTGTACTGTTGGAGGTTATGATATTTCTCTCATTCATAGTCATATTCTTTATGAGATTGATAATCAGCACAATCCCTCAATGCAGCAAGTTGCTGAAACCTTGGGAACTGATATCACTACATTTAGTCGTCAAGTACAATCATTGGTTAAAATGAATTTAGTTAAAAAATCTCCTCTTCCAGAAGACAAAAGAATATTTGTGTTGTCGTTAACAACTGAAGGGAAATTTATTGCAACTACAATTGATGAACAAATGAATATGTACTTGAATGAGGTTTTTGCTAATATGAATGAATTTGAAAGAGAGACTGTAGTTAGATCTATTAAGTTATTAAATGATGCGATGGTGAAAACGCGTTATTGTTGCACACCCCCTATGAGGTGATGCCTCATAATTAATACTTGTAAAACACAAGTAATTTCATCAGGGTAAATACTTGCATCTTGCAAATAATTTCCATGAAATAAAGACTTGTGATATACAAGTTATATAAAAGGAGAGTTTAATGACTAAGGTATGGGATGTTATTGTTATTGGCGGTGGTCAGGCAGGCTTAGCCGTAGGTTATTATTTACAGAAAAAAGGTCTTAATTTTTTAATACTGGAATCAAAAGAAAAAGCAGGGGGTTCTTGGCCCCAATATTATGATAGTCTCAAGTTATTTTCACCTGCTCGCTTTTCATCATTACCGGGTTTGAAATTCCCTGTTGATCCAAATAAATACCCTTCTAAATTAGAGGTAATTCAATATTTAGAAATATATCAAAAAAAATTCAAGCTACCGATATTAACAAACTCTAAAGTAATATCTGTAGAACGAAAGGAAAACAAATTTTCTATAATCACTACATTAGGAGAGACTCATCAATCTTTATCAATCATAAATGCAACAGGTTCTTTCCTTACTCCATATATTCCTGAAATCAAAGGTATGGACTCTTTTAATGGAAAAGTAATTCATTCATCTGAGTACCGTAATACGGATTCTTTTATTAATGAACGGGTTATCGTTGTTGGAAGTAGGAATTCTGCGGTTCAAATTGCTGTTGAATTGGCAAACGTTTCTTCAACAACATTAGCAGTACGTCATCCAGTAAAACTCATCAATCAAAAAATATTTGGAAAAGATCTGCACTTTTGGCTTAGAATTATCGGTTTTGATAGCTTCCCATTTCGGAAGTTTGGTAAAAGTGTTCCTATATCTGATGCTGTAATCAATTCTGATCGTTTTGAAGTTCCACTATCAGAAGGGAAGCCAAATCAGAAAAAAATGTTTACGTCCTTCTATTCCGATGGAGTTGTTTGGTCAGATGGAGAAAAGGAACGTGTAGATTCAATCATTTTTGCGACTGGATTTCGAAATGATTTTCCATATCTAATTAATATAGGAGCTTTAGATGACAATGGGAATCCACTACACTTAGCTGGTGAAAGTAAATCGGTTCCCGGTCTTTATTATGTAGGCTTAGAAGGCCAAAGATCTTTTTCTTCAGCTACATTAAGAGGGGTAGGACGAGATGCAAGTTATATTGTACAAAAATTAACCAAACATCTAAAAAATAATAATTAAAGAAAGAAGGAAAAGAGAATGACAAGTTCAAAAAATATACTTCTTTAACAGTTCTTCGTTTTCCATATGTATCACCTCCAGATTAGATGAGCTTCAACTATAATAGCATGAATCCCCTAGTTGATGGATGACTTTAAAAGAAGGAAAATATCTCCTTTTGTCGAAATGAGTAAAGGAGTCGTTATCCCTGTAGAACGGCTAACAAAAAGGGGTCGCAAACCTTTAATGAGGCTAATAAGATAGGGCTTGAAAGATTTCTGAGAAAGAAGATGTTTATTATGAAAATGAAAATGTGGTGGGTTATAAATATTGTATGGCTATTCATTTTTGCTGTCGGAGCAATATTTATTGGGGTAAGAAAAGTTGACGGTGCAGGGGTAGTTCAAACTCCTGAAATAAGAATGGTATCATTCGCTATTTTGGGTATTTTATTTATAATGGTTGTACTATTTCAACTAGTTTTCCTTTATTTTGCTAGAAAAAATATAACAAGATAATTCAACTAATAGTTATTTAAACCTAAAAAGAATTAAAAATATTTAAATCGAATTGAAAATATTATCTAAAGAATCTGTTACTAGAGACTTTGGGGGAAATAATGAAAGAAGTTAAAGCACTTCAAAATTGAGGTGCTTTTTTATTTGGAGGAAGTATTAATGCAGTGGTATTTAAAAGTATTAAAGAATTACATCGTTTTTAAAGGGAGAGCAAGGCGTAAGGAATACTGGATGTTTTTTCTGATTGATCTTATTATTTCTACAATACTTGAAAGAATAGAGACAGTTGGAGAGTTTGATCCATTATTAAGTGTATCTTATCATTTAGCTACTTTATTACCATACTTTGCTGTTGCAACTCGTAGACTACATGATACAGGAAGGAGTGGATGGTGGTTTTTAATTGGTCTTATTCCTATAATTGGTATCATTATTCTTATTGTATTTTTGTGTCAAGATAGTGAGCCAAATAGTAATAAATATGGATCAAATCCTAAACACTAGTTTTGGAATTTCATAATGATATTGAGAGCATCCTTTATGATGCTTCAGACTGTAGACAAACTCGATAAAATCGAGTTTGTCTACAGTCTGAGAGGCCTTAATAAAGGCCTTTTTCTATTTAAAAGGTTATTTATGTTAACTATTGATTATTAAATGCTTAGTATCAAAGATAAATAAACGGAAAATACGAATAGCAAACTCATAATAAATGACATTACTGCCGGTAGTTTCTTTAAGAATGAAATAATCACTAGAACTAAAAATAGGACAGCTAATAACATAAGAGAAATACTAGCGGAGTTAAATACTAGCTGTACAGTCATTTCAGGTTTAAACTGTCCTTGATACAACAATGTAAAAACTTTAGATACTGTTTCTTTTGTTAGGATAGTAGCGTGTGGGGGCGATTGTTCTCCTAATGCTGCTGTTGCTGAAAAAATAAGCAGGATTACGAGACTTTCCACTTTTGCCCAAGGTTTAGGATTAAAGCTTATGTCCTTTTTCAATTTTCTTTTTATTAAAAGGCTGTTGATTACTGCGTAAGATAGTAAAGGAACAATCAAAATATGTTTAATCAAAAGAGCTTGTCCATAAGGAATCATCCAAGAATTTGGATAATCTTTAAATTCAACAACAAAAGCCATGAGAATAAGACCTGTCACAATAGTAATTACAAAGCATGTAAGAGCAACAGGTGTGAACCATTTTAAGAAATTCAGCCAATTAGAATGGTTTTTTGAAAACCAGCTAACTACAATAAGGACTCCTATCCAAACGCTAACAGCAGTGAAATGAATTGTATGTGTAATAAATCCTTTTACCTCATCAAGAGAGGCTGCATGACTGGACCAACCCAGAGCAAGAATTAAAAGGAATGTAAAGAAAATTCCAATATATGCATATAAATTCTTTTTCCGATAATTAACCCAAGTTACAAAGATAAATAATAGATTTGAAACAATGTAAGTAAAAATCCATGCTTTTCCCACTTCAAATGAAAAAAGGACAGACTGTAAAGTTTTAATAAATCCATCATATGGAGCTAGGTATAAAATTAATTGTAAAACAGGAAAAGATGAAAAGATAGCTATCCCACCTATAGCTATCATTAAGATTCCTTTTTTTACGTTAATATCTGGTCGATGAGTGTTAGGTACAAGATAAATTAGAAAGCTTCCAATAAGCAGCGAGAAACATAGATATAATAATGCTTGACTAATGATTCCAATGAGAAGCATTTTCTATTTCTTCTTTCTCAAGACTAAAAAGAAGCCTCCGATAACAATAACAACTAGAACTCCTATAATGACAGGAATTAGTATATTTGATTGTGAGTTATCTAGTTGAGCATCCTTTTCTTCGGTTTCATTAACTGTACCTGTATTCTGATCTGTGTTCTTTTCAACATTAGGTTGAGTTTGTGGTTTTTCTTGTTCTTCCACAGGTGCTTCAGCAACAGGCAATGAGACTGAGAACGAAAACTTTCCATCAATTGGATGTCCATCAACACCTATAATTTTCCATCCAACTTGATAATCTCCATTTTCCAATGGTTTAGAAAAGTTTCCTACCAATTGATTACCAGACAATTGAATATTTTCAATAGGAATAGACTCTCCACTTGAAGTTTGAAGATTAAATGTACTATTTTGTTCTATCTTTGTTTCAAAGGTTAATGTGATCTGCTGCAACTCTTTCGTAATGACTTCTCCATTCTGTGGCGAAGAGCTTTCTAAACCAGTGTGAGCAAATGCATTATTAACAAATGCTACAAAAATAATAAATGTAAATAAAAGAACTTTTTTTATCATAAGTAACCTCCTAGTAGTGTTATCGGAATTATTTTAACAGATTATATTATAATACTTAAAAGAACATTAGAATGAATTTTAACAAACTTGTGAACTCACTATAGACTTATTTTATAAAATTACGAACGAATATTGTGATGATATCGATAAATCAGTGAAAGAATTTTATTTATAAATGATATAGGTGAGACCTCTTGTTATGACAGAGAAAAGGTCACTTATATAAGTATTTATTTAGCTGATTGAAACTCTTATTTAACTAATGAAACAGGTTAATTAAATAAGGATAATAATTTTTTGTTGGTATTTTGGGGATTGGTTGCACTATAAATCCGCTCCTAACACCATATATTAAGAAAGTTTTAATATATTAATAAGATTATTCTTAAGACTTTAAAGGTAAAGTAGAATTTTAAGAGATTACTACAGAGGACTGAAACAGTTATGAAAAAGATTATTAATTTTTTATTTTATACAATCTTGATAGGGTATCTTTTAATTCTATTAGATACTGTCTTTTTTTCTCGATTTGGTTCCAACTTTAGAAGTTTGAATTTAGTTCCATTTGATTCAATACATCGATATATTAATATTGATAATAGTGGAAGAATAAAATTAGTGGATATGAATATTTGGGCTAATATATTAATGTTTATACCTTTAGGAATTTATATAATGTTCTTTACGAAAAAGAAGCTGATGTTAAGAAATTTAGGAATAGTAGTATTATTTAGCCTTTTTATTGAAGTTAGTCAATATATATTTGTATTGGGTATTTCAGATATCGATGATATTATTCTTAATACTTTTGGTGGTTTTATAGGGATACTAATTTTTCAAGCACTATTGAAAATACTAAAAGGCTTAAATAAAACTAAAACAGTCATTACCATCTTATCTTCAATAGTAGGTATTCCTGTTATACTCCTTTCGATAATTCTTTATATAGCAAATAATTAATTTTAAAAAATTTATGTACAAAACTAAACCATTTTATGATACGAACAGGTACTTTAACTCAATAAACAATTTAAAGGATCTTCAATCAAAGATCCTTTAAATATTTAACAAAGAGGAGATTAATATTGAAAAAATTAAGAATAGCTTTATTGCATTTATTACCCATTGCGGGTGATATTAATAGAAATCAAAAGTTGATTGAAAAAGGAGTCAAACTAGCAGCTGATAAACATGTTGATTGGATTATAACTCCTGAATTAGCTGTTAGTGGATTACAATTTTCTCAAAAGATCGGGACAAAATGGATTAATCACCAACCAGATGAATGGATGATTAACTTTTTTTCTCTAGTTAAGTCTATAAATACTAATGTATTCCTTGGTTGTCCTGAAAGATCAGAAGATGGAGAACTTTATAATTCGGTATTTGTGATAAACAGGAACGGGAAATTAATAGGAAAACAAAGAAAGATCACAAATATTATAGATGATTGGTCTACATCTGGTGATTTTATTGAGCCAATAGATATAGAGAATGTTAAAATCGGTGTTTTGATATGTGCAGATGCTTACAATAAAAATATTGCAGATACATTATATTCTAAAGGAGCAGAGATTCTAGTTGCCCCGTCGGCTTGGGGTCCAGGAGTATGTGGGCCAAAAGGTGAGTGGGAGCAAAGATCTCTAGATACGGGACTATGCTTATTTGTTTGTAATCGTACGGGGGAAGATGAAACCGTTACTTTTTGGGAAGCGGAGAGTCAGATTATTAAGAATGGTAAATGTCTTCTTTCACATAAATCCAAACAATCTGCCATTCTAACTTTTGATTGGGATTTAGACAAAATGGATTTAATTTCTCATGATTTTGAAGTCGAATATATATCTTAGGTATTATTAATTTGAATATGTGTATAAGCAGGCACTCACTTTAAAATTACAAAAGTTGTGAATAAATACACTTAAAGTAAAGAGAAACTTTAATTTAATAAATAATTAAAAGGATCTTTTTTTTCAGATGTTTAAAATGTCATTTATGTAAACTAACAGAATGATATTGTAGTGGTGGTCTATATGACATATTAAGGGGGAAAAATGAAACTTTATAATCTTATATTTATTGTGATTTTATTATTAAATACTATTTTTAGTTTCAATTTTTTTGAATTTCCCATTTATTCGTATATTTGTTGGGTAATCTTTTTTACTGTTGGATTAGTTTTTTCGATTATGTCATTGAGAACATATCGTTCTAGAAAAAAGAAGATTTATCTCCCTATAATTTCAATTGTAGGTAATATAATCAGTTTAGGTCTGTGTTTTTTAGTTTTATTTATATTAATATTTGTGAAATATTTCATGGGACCACCTGCTTAAGATCAAAATGTTCTTTTTAGTAAAAAGAATAAACAATTAAAAGGATTTTCTATTAAGAGATCCTTTTTTCTTTCTTAAAATATGCTTTATGTTAACTATCTCATTGTTCAATTTTTAAAAGTGTACATAGCAGCTATTTATTACTGAACATTAGTAAGTGTCCAGAAAATGGATGATTGAAATGGCAAAATAAGCAGTACGAGATCGGGTTACAAAATTTCAGAAACAAGTTTTAGATAATGATTATATTGAAGATATTGAATGGACAATAGCAGTGGTATTAGGTGAAGTAGAAGAAGATGACTTAAAAGAGGAATTTAATTAAGGAAACAAAAAAGTAAAGATGTTTATTATATTTGAGCTAAGACTTGAAGTATAAACATTTGTACAAAAATATTTATATAAAAGATTGCAAGAGCTATTCCATAATGAACCTTTTTAAAAGTTAACAAGGAAAGAGGAAGAAACATTAGGATAAATGGTAAAGCTGTTAGCACTTTGAATCAACTCCGATTAATATTAACTCATCTTTTTATTGAATCTGATAAGGGATAGTTTAAACAAATGTGATGGGGATTATGTAAGAAAATTTAAAAGTATATTTGGGAGGAGTGCAAGAAATTGGCAGTTTCAGTAAAGGCAGAAGATTATTTATCCTTGCACATGTAGTTAACATACCCGAATTTGTTACTAATGAAACATTTTAAGCAGCCAGTTTATTAAAAAAGAGCCACTATTAATGGCTCAAAATTTCTTAGTATTTTTAATTTTTATAGAAGCTACCTCGCCACAGTTTTTACAAAATGTAAAAATAACGGGTGAACCATTAGTGAATATTTTATCAATTGGCCTGATGTTTGCATATCCGCTCATTTCACCTTTAGTAAAGGATTCACTTCCGCATGATTTACAAACTAATTCTTGCTGTGTCATAAACGATCTCCTCCGAAAAGTGTATGGTAATTTATACGTTTATTGGAGGAAAAGGTTTCAAAATTAAAAGTATTTAATTATCAGTAGTACTTCTATGTTAAAGAAACTGTTCTTTATATCAAAAAAATAAAAAAACGTGAATAATCCACACTTTGAAAATTACTGACGTTTTTTTAATTGCAAATTACCTTTATTAAATATAACAGTAGCATTGAAAGATTCATATAAAGCATAAATAGGATAACAGAAAGCTAGAAAGACAATTCCTGTAGGGATTTTCTCTACAATAGGAAAATAACCAGCTAGGAAATTCTGCACTTTAATACCTAACAAAATTAATAAAAGAATGATGATTATTGCTACTACAAGTAACAAGGGAGTCATCTTAGTCTCTTTAAGTTTTGCTCGACAGTGTGGACATTTCATATTAAAAGGTGTTGGAAAGTCCTCAAAATGCTGGATAGTAAGCGGCTTATGACAGCCAGGGCATGGTGTTGAAGTTTTCATGATGTTTTCTCCCTAAAGTAAGTTATAAATTGCACTTAATTATAAATATTTTTGATGAGAAAGTCATCCGAAATTTGAAGTGAATTAAGAATTACAAAAATTCCAAAAAAAGTTAACAAACAAAATGATAGTAATGTATACAAAATAGTAAGAAATAGACCCTTTTAAAAATAAATTATCAATTTAAATCAGGTGCTGAATTAGAAATAGAAAATAGTCTAATTCATGAAAAATTAGGATTTAAAAAAGGTTTATATATATATGAAGCGCTGAAGGATATATTTTATATGTAGATAAAGCCACGAATAAAAACGGGATATATGAACGTATTGAAACTTATCATAACAAAGTATGCAGTAAAGATTTTATACCTAAGGTAAGGAAGAATGGAAAACCTGGAAGAGATTATTTTTTACTCGATATGTTTAGAAAAAGATTTGGAGAAATAAATATATATCACTAAAGTGGGAAATGCGTACGAAGCTGTAGTAATGCTAACAAGAATATTAAAACTATTATACATACGTGAATATATTAAAAATAATTTTTAGGAAACACAAGGTAGGATGAGTTAAATATGAAAGGTCAATATGTATTAAAAGAACATTTATCCCAGCCTTAACGGGCAGTAA
>NZ_BCVG01000021.1 GCF_001591625.1 Metabacillus fastidiosus NBRC 101226 | reverse complement strand
AAATTTACCTTGGTATACTTCGCATTTGGATTATACGTTTAAAAATTCAATGGAAGTAATAAGTGATTTCGTACGCACTTGGACAGCTGAAGAAGACCAGCACTCTAACTTACTTGAAACATATTTATTAGTGACACGAAACGTAAATCCCACAAGATTGCATGAATTAAGAAGACGAGTAGTTGAAAGCGGCTGGTTTCCAGACTTCACTAATCCTCTGGCAACAATGGCCTATACTTCATTGCAAGAGTTAGCTACACTAGTTTTTTATAATAATGTAGCTAAAATAGCGGGTCCGCACGACAAAGATCTAGCAACATTACTTCGACGTTTAGCGAAAGATGAAGCACTTCATTATGCATTCTATCGAGACACAGTGAAAGCGCATCTTGAACTTGATCCGAATTTCATTATTTATTTCGAAAATGTAATTATTAATTTTTCTATGCCAGGCGCTGTTATGCCAGACTTTAAAGATAGAATGAAAACGATTGCATTAGATGCGAATTATGGTCCATTACAATACTTTGACCAAGTATTAGATGTAATTGTTAAATATTGGGACATTGCTAATTTGGAACCTACTAGTGAAGATGCCAAACAATCACAAGCGAACATAATGAAATATCATGGGCGTTTAAAAAGAATTAAAGATCGCCAACTAGCAAAAAAATAAAAGGTAGATGTACGAAAGGGTTTTTATAATGAAAACAACTTGCGAATTATGTGAAAAAGAAACGAAAGATAAAATAAGTTATTTAGAACTTGAAACGTGGGAATTTGATTTTTTAAAGAAAGAGAAAAAAGATTTTTACTCTATTTGTTTCGAGTGTTTTGACAAACATACAAATAACTTTATTGATAAAGAAATGGATCTTGAATTAAGAAAAAAACGTGCTCTTTCGGTAAATAGAGAGATCCAAGAAGAAATCGATGCTATTCTTGAAATCGAAAGTTAATTACTCAACTGTATTTATTGAGCCTAAGTTTCCTCCACGTCAGCAATTCCAAAATGTGCAGGAGACTATTTACTCCTTTTTATCCATAGTTCATGTACGGTAGCAGAGATTAATAAGAAAACCTCCTGATTAGGGGGTTTTTATTTTTTATTTAAATATAGTTTAAATGGAATAAGATTGTAAAATAAAAAGTTTCAATTCATGTATAATGGGAAAGTATAAAAATAAGCAGACGGAATGCAGTGGAGGTTTACACATTGGAAAATATTTATTATGATTTCTGGTATTTAAAATCGGAGGAGGTTGAATTAGACGGGAAAGAATCTGATCGTTTTGCATATGAAGTAGCAATCGGTGTTTTTAGTGACGCGGAATTTTATGAGCAGCTTGATGATTTAAGAATTTCCGGTTTAACGAAGGAAGAGATGCTTCAGTTTAAAATTGAGGAGCCGGCTGTTTTACTTCAAAAGCTTGAAGAAGAAGGGCTTTTAAACATTGCAGCAGATATTAAATCTATCGGCTATTATTTCATAATGGGAGAAAAGCAGGTTCAGATATAAGTGTAAAAAATGGATTATTTGCTAGAAAAAGGCTTATTTGTTAAAATAAGAATGTAAGCTATTCGATTTCTGATTAGAATTTTCATCAGATTCGAAAATTTTATTAATGGCAATGTATTGGAGGATTAATGAACATGGAACAAGGTAAAGTAAAATGGTTTAATGCAGAAAAAGGTTTTGGATTTATTGAGCGCGAAGGAAAGGACGATGTATTCGTTCACTTCTCTTCTATTGAAGGTGAAGGCTTTAAAACTTTAGAAGAAGGACAAGCTGTAACTTTTAATGTAGAAGAAGGACAGCGCGGACCTCAAGCTGCTAACGTTCAAAAAATTTAATATAGAGATTCTTTAAATGGGAAAAAGCTAGCATTCAATTGCTAGCTTTTTCCCGTTTATATAAGAAAATAGACAAGTTTTTTTAATAAAATTAACACTCATAAAGTTCTCTTTTCATATTCTATTGTAATAATAGGAAAAAAAGGAGGGCTTATTTTGGATAGCAAAGTAAAGATTTTAATATTATTCTATCTATCGATTCTTTTTTTAGGAAGCTTCTTTATCATTGCACTTTTACAATTAAATCTATTTCAACAATTTTTACGAATTTCAATAAATACAAAACCGATTGAACCGTCTTTGCAATATTTTTTCACAGGAATAATTGGTGCTTCCCTTTACCAGCTCTACTTATTTATTACAAAATATGTGAATGGTATGCTGACAAATCCCTCCGAATGGGTAAAATATATTTTTTACCCGGTTCTTGCCTCAGGAACTGCTGTTGTAACTGTTGTACTTATTGACAGCGGCATTTTATTTATCGAGTTTGTAGAAGGAGATGAAACATTCAGCGCACAAGCAGGAACAGCATTTTTAGTCGGCTTTGGATTTACGAAAATTATTACACTTTATAAAAGATTGACATCAAAACTATTTTCAGGTCAAGGTGTCGATGATAAAGATAATGAATGACAGTTTTTTTAAATATTTTTTATAAAAATGTTTTAAAAAATGATAAGTGGGTAATTACAATAAGGTCTAAATGCCCATTACTAGTATAGAAATTCTCTTTTAATATTTAATTTTATAGAAACAAATACAAATTTTATATAATGTGTAAGTTGTATCCAGGTCAAAGACTGTCTTTAGGCGGGGTGAAAGGGAGGTCAGATATGGTATACAGATAAAAATAGAATATACGTTCTGTACATCGAGCATCTGAAATGCTATACTCTGCTTATAGACAATGACAGTTTTCTCGGTAAAACAATATATGTCATCATGTAAAAGACGATAAAACTTTTGATTGAAGGATTAAAAACTTCCACTGGCGGGCAGCCGGTTTGAGTCTGATGGGGATACATGAAATATCGTATCCATCCTTTTTTCTTCTCAAGTAGAAAGTGATCTAAGAAAACCACACAACTACAATCGTCTAATTGATTTGTAACAGTTTAGAGATTTAAAATCTCGCTGCTTTAGCGGTGTGGAGTGTCAATGAATAAAATATAAAAAATAGAGAGAATAAAGTAGAGTTATTCCCACATACCTGTTAATATATAATATATAATACTTTAGAACTAAGATAACTATGTTATATAGGTTTTAATAAAGAATAAATCGAATAGGAATATACGAAAATGGCAAATTTATCGAAAGATGAAGACGCAAAGTCACAGGTCTAAGGTCATGTAATGGCTATGACGGCTGGGTTACCGAAATGTTACGTTTACTATAATCGTATCAAATCAGTAACGACTGTCATTTTTTAGCATGACAGTCTTTTTTAATATTTACCCAAAAATAATACACAGTAAGACTCCCACTTCAAGGCATCTGTCATTGAAGCGGGAGTCTAGGCTGAAGCTTCCCTTTCTAAGGGTGATCTCATTTTAAAAATAATAAATCATTGTATAGATTGATATACAAATAAGGAAAAATTCTTCAATCAGAAATGGGGGAAATTTTAATGCCTTATTATCAAGTTAAGGAAGTTCATTTATTACATAAAGAAGATAAATATTCTATTTATCACAATAATGAAGAGAAAGAAATAAAGTTAAATGAAGGGTTTTCTACAGCGAAAACAATTTTGGAAGCGATGTATTTACTTACTACGAAAGATGATCCAATCTCATTTTACTATTATTATCATAATGGCAAACTGGAAATTTTTCTGAAGAATGAAGAAAGAAATCTTTTGCCTGGCTTGCAGATTAATATAAATGAATGTGAATGGGAAAATGGAAGCCCTCAGTTAGAAACTATGTTTGCATATGAAAAAGTTTCCTTAAAAGGCTGTGCTTCACCGCTAGTTATAAAAGATCGTGAAGAAAATTTAATTGATGAGCTGATAAATAGATTTCCTAATAAAAGTTTTCTCATTCAAGTAAGAGTGATGCCGAAAGAAGATAGGAAAGCAAGAGAAGAAATCCGCAAGCTGATGAAGCATATAAAAAAGCTTCTGCAAGGTCTTGATACGAAAGATGAGGAAAAAGTAAAGGAAGAATTCTTCAAAGAAAACGGATGCCGTTTACTAACGAAAAATTCGATCAGAGAACAGCTGGAGATTTTGGAGAATCATGTAAATACATTGAATACACAAGGATTTCTTTTTGAATCATTAGAATATAATATTTATGCAGAAGACGAAATAGCGAAAGAAGTAGCTTTAAAAATGAAAGAGTTTTCAAAACGAATTGAAAATTCGAGTCTTTATTATCTTCGAACAGAGCAATATAATTACAGTTTAGAATATTTGAATTATATTCCAGTTAATTTTGTTGCCTCTATTTTAGCTCTGCCGCTCAAAAATGTGCCTCAAGCAGAGAATAGAAAACGTCTTGAAATGACGAATTACGAAAATGAGTGGATTAATAAGATGAAGCAGTACAATGTTAATATTTCTCAAAGAACGATGCCTGCTTATTTATTTACAGGTAAAAGAATAAAAAAGATAGTTATTAAAAAGCTGTAAAAGGAAAGCGTTTTAATATATGCGTCATCATGGGGATAATAAGTTAAATAGATTGTCGTTTTTTGTGGAAAAATATCTAAAAAAGTAAGTAAAAATTGAGATAAATGACTAGCGAGCTATAATACAGCTTGCTGGTCATTTTTTATTTACTAATAATTCTCTAATCGTTTTTTAATCTTTCTCTAAAAATTCCTTAGCTTTTCCCCTGTAAATTAAAAAGTGTTCAAAGACAGATGGAGGGAGAAAAGAAAAATGAAATTAGTTATTATACCATCAGGTTTTAAAGAATGTTTAGATGCAGAGGATGTTGCTTTTGCAATGGAAAGAGGCGTAAGGCGTTTTGATAAGTCAATTGATCTTGAGGTTGTACCGATGATTGACGGTGGAGAAGGATTTGTAAAAACGATTATCCGATTAAAAAAAGGTGATTTAATTTATAAGAAAGTAACCGGACCAGTCGGACAAAAGATTTCAAGTTATTTCGGAATTTTCACAGAAAACGGAAAGAGGGTAGCGGTAATTGAAATGGCAGCGGTTGCAGGCTTAAAGCTTGTACCACAAGATGAAAGAAATCCGCTAAAAACAACAACGTACGGGGTTGGACAATTGATTAGCGCCGCACTTGACCTAAAAGTGGACCATATTATTTTCGGCTGCGGTGATTCCGGTACATCTGACGGAGGAGCAGGGATGGCACAAGCTTTAGGAGTAAAGTTTTTTGATAAGAATGGACAGCTCGTAAATATAAAAGGTGGCAAAGATTTATTAAAAGCGAGCCGTATTGATATGACAAATGTTGATAAACGTCTAAACAACGTGTTAATTGATGTTGCTTGTAATTGGAAAAATGTTCTATGTGGTGAACAGGGAGTTGCGCGTGTTTTCGGTCCGCAAAAAGGAGCGACATTAAAGCAGGTAGAAAAGTTATCGCAGGCTTTAGAACATTATGCGTCATTAATAGACGATGAGTTAGGGCTGGATGTGCGCAATTTACCAGGGAGCGGTGCATCTGGCGGTTTAGGAGCGGGACTGCTTGCATTTACCGGAGCGATATTACATCCCCGTTTCGACCTTATTATGAAGTTTATTAATATTGAAGAGAAAATTGCCAATGCAGATATTGTCCTGACTGCTGAGGGGAGCCTCGATTTTCAAACACCGAACGGGAAAATTCCCGCGGAAGTAGCACGGATTGCGAAAAAACATCATATACCTGTCATTGCTATTACCGGCACGATCGGCAAAGGTGCTGATTTAAACTATAATGCAGGAATTGATGCATTCATCAGTATTATTCCAAGACCTACAACATTGGAAAAAGCAATGATAAAAGCACCGCAATGGATTGAGGAAAGTACAGAATCTGTGCTGCGCCAAATTTCTATTGGAACAGAAATTGCGGAAAGAAGACTGTTGGCAGAAAGGATTTATTAAAGATGAATACAAGACTTTCCAAATATGAAAATAAATCAAGTCTCGTTGGATGGCTGCTGCATCAGCTATCGACGAAGACATTGGCTATTATCAGTATTCATGTGTTGTTTTTAAGCATCATCACTTCCATTAATGTATTGGACTATTCAGCGAAAATTGCCTTATTTGCCTTTTTATCTGCGATGACATTCTGGATTTCAACGAAGATCCCTGCTGGTTTCATTGCGGTCGCCCTTATTGCATTCATTGTTTTAATGAATGCACAAGGCTCCGATTTACTGTATGGATCATTGTCAGAAGAAGTTGTCTGGCTAATGGTCGGCTCGTTTATTATTGGTGAGGCTGTCAAACAGTCGGGGCTTGCGGAACGATTAAGTGAAATGATACTCCGGAAGTCAGTGGAAAAAAATAAGATTTTATCGAGTATTACAGCGGTCTTATTTGCTTCCGCTTTTTTTATACCGTCCACGTCAGGGCGGGCAGCACTCGCTATGCCGATTATGAAACAATTAAGTGAAAAATTTTCTCCAAAGGAAAAAAGCATATTAGCTATTTTAGCACCAGTTATTATTTTAATGAGTACATCTGCTACTTTAATAGGTGCCGGTTCTCATCTTATTGGTATCGGTTTACTTGAAACAACTGCCGGTGAATCGATTTCCTATACAAAATGGTTAATTTGGGGGGTGCCTTTTGCAATTGGCGTTACACTTATTACCTGTATTATTATAAAATGGATGATATGGCCGAAAGATGGAAAAGAAGAAATTGAAATGGAAGAGACTGAAACAAGTATATATAAAGCGCAGCAATTGAATGGAAAAGAAAAGAAGACGCTAGCATTAATTTGTATTCTAATTGCCGGATGGATGACTGAAAGTATTCACGGCTATGATATTGCGTTTATTACGATGCTTGGCGCCATTTTAGTCATGCTTCCGAACTACGGTATTGTAAGCTGGAAGCAGGGAATGAAATCAGTATCATGGAATTTAATTATTTTCGTAGCAGCAGCGACGGCGCTTGGCAAAGTTTTAGTTGATACAGGTGTCGTGAAATGGATTGAAACAGAAATGTTTGCTGTTTTAAATATGTTTGCCGGGGCGCCGGAATGGCTCATTGTTACGATTATTCTCGTTATCACAGTGACAAGTCATTTGTATATTACTTCACATACGACGAGAGCGGTTGTTTTTATTCCGAGCCTTTTATTATTCAGTAAGACGATCGGCATCGATTCCCAGACAGTCGTTTTTCTAAGTTTAATCGGTATGAATTACTGTGTTACATTCCCGGTTAGTTCAAAAGCATTATTACTATTTTATGAAGAGGGAACTATTTCATATGATGCTCGTCATCTTGTGAAAATCAGCATTGTTTTAATGCCTGTCTATATACTTACTATGCTTCTTTTTTATTTTACTTACTGGAAATGGACCGGCATGCACTTAAATTAGAGGTGAATTATGGAAAATCATATATTGATTATTGAGGATGACGTAAAAATCGCTCGCGTCATTCAGTTGGAGCTAGAATACGAAGGTTATACTGTCAGTGTTGGGCATACCGGCAGGAAAGGTCTGGAAATTTTAGAGGAAGAACCTATTGATCTCGTAATTTTAGATGTCATGATTCCTGAATTAAATGGAATGGAAGTATTAAGGCGGATTCGTCAGGATAATGATCAAATTATCGTTATTATGCTGACAGCGCGCAATTCAGTTTATGATAAAGTGAACGGGCTTGATTTAGGGGCAAATGATTATATGACAAAGCCTTTTGAAATTGAAGAATTGCTTGCAAGAATCCGTACGAATCTTCGTTTTAAACCTAGAGTCTCTTCTGATCAAACCGAAGAGGAAACGATTCAGATCCATTCTATTAAAATTAATACGAGTACGAGGGAAGTATTTAAAAGTGAAAGTTTGGTAGATTTAACGCCGAGAGAATATGACCTGCTTCTTTATTTAGTAACACATAGAAACCGCGCGCTTGAGCGTGAACAGATTTTAACGGAAGTATGGGGTTTTGATTATTATGGGGATACAAATGTTGTCGACGTATATATTCGGTATTTGAGGAAGAAATTAATGGATTCAAGGGAAAATCCAATTATTCAAACTGTCCGAAGCGTTGGCTATATGGTGAAGGATTAAAAGATGAAATTACGAACGAGGATACAGCTTTCAACGACGGTTGTTTTAATTATATTACTTATTACAGCTAACACGTCTATTTATTTTATTTTTAAAAATACGACAATTACATCTGAACAAAATCGGTTAACGAATATTTCAAATGAAATTTCAAAGAAGATACATGATAAAGAACAGAATTTATCTGTACAGCAAATATTGGAGGCCCACACATTAAGTGATGGATTGATTCGGGTCGTTGCCAGCAATAGTGAAGCTATCGACCAGTTCAGCACAAAAACGGATAAAGATTATAGAAAGATTGTCAGTAAATATGATGATGACCAATTTGAAGATGTCATTTCCTACAAAGAATCGATGTTTCTAATCGTTTCCGTGCCGATTATTCATGAAAATGGTGCCGTTGTAAACCTCCAATTAGTTGAAAATATCGATTTGCTTTTTAACAGCATCAACGATTTGAAGTGGGTGCTCGTTTATACAACGATCATCGTCAGCATGATTATATTTGTGACGAGCCGTTTTCTTGGCCAGTTCATCTCTCTTCCGATATACCGCCTTATTAAAACGATGGATATTATTGAAGAGGAAGGCTCATTTAAACAAATTTTGATTGCAAAACATACGAAAGACGAATTAAATGAAATGGCGATGACATTTAATAGAATGATAAAAAAATTGGAAAAAAGCTATGAAAAGCAGGAGCAGTTCGTATCAGACGCTTCCCATGAATTAAAGACACCTTTAACAGTGATTGACAGCTATATTAAACTATTACAAAGGTGGGGGAAGGATCGCCCTGAAATATTGGAAGAAGCAATTGATGCGATCGGTTCTGAAGCGAATCGAATGAAATATTTAACAGAGCAGCTGCTTCAGCTCGCAAGGAATGAAGAAGTAATTGAAAATGAAAAAGAAACTGTCAATATTGTTCCGCTTATAGAAGGGACAATTCAAAGACTCCAGCAGACATTTCAATATACTATTTATTTTAATAGAGAACAAAGCGATATACATATGAAAATTCATGAACAAAGCTTTATTCAGCTGCTCGTTATTTTATTGGATAATGCTAAGAAATACAGTGAAGATGATATAGATGTTGAATTGAAAGAAACAGATGAAACAGTAAGTATCCTTGTGAAAGATAAGGGAGTTGGAATTCCGTTGGAAATGCAGGCGCATGTTTTTGACCGCCTCTATCGTGTCGATAAAACGAGAAGCCGTGAAACCGGAGGATCCGGTCTCGGTTTATCCATTGCGAAAAGGATCGCCGAACAGCATGAGGGTCATATTACTTTAGAAAGCGCAGAGGGAGAAGGATCAACATTCACGCTCGTATTACCGAAGAAGAAGGTGTAAAAAAATGAAATTAAAAGCCGCACTTCTCATATTTATTATTTTAGGATTGTCCTATTCCATGTTTCAAGTTTTCATGAAAGATAGTCCCAAAATGCTTTCAGAGAAAGAAGCAGAACAAATTGCTGCCGATTTATATGGCGGAAAAGTATTAAATATAGAAGGAGATAAAGGCAATAGTAAATATATCGTATTGATTGAAAACGATAAAGGAACGTACCGTCTATCTGTGGACAGGGAAACAAAGAAGGTCAGTGACGTAAAGCTAATAGAGAAAAAAGCAGAAAAAATAGCGGCTGAACATAAAGCTGAAAAATCAACAGCTGCAGCAGCGAATGTAAAGCAAAGTAATATTACTCCATCCGACTCTGTTCCCCCACCGCCTATTTCTGAGCAAAAAGCGAAGGAAATTGCGCTTCATGCACTTAAGGAGATAAATGGACAGGTGAAAGGTGTAACAGAAGTTAATATAGATAAAGGCAAGCATTATAAAATAACAGTTGAGGGAAAAAAGGAAGGCGGGGAAGTGCTTGTACAGGCGAATACAGGCACTGTATCACAAATCCGCAATTATTCTAAAAAACAGCCTGATCCAAAACCGCAGCAGATAGCACCACCGAAGAAGGAAGAAAAACCAAAACAGACAGTAACGCCGAAATCGCAGGAGAAGCCGCAGCAGACAGCACAGCCAAAACAGCCGGTGAAAACTGATGATGACGACGATGATAACGATGATGACAATAATGAAGATGACGATGATGATTGAAGCATATATTTGGTGAAAAAGGCTCCGGTTTTATCCGTGAGCCTTTTAAAAGGAGTGAAATACTATAAAGAAAAGAGCACTACTCTTTTAAGAACGTTGGATGGAAGAGGAAGAAAAGCTTTTAATGAGTCTCTGTAAGTTTCGATGACCTTCTCTTAATTTAATTGTTTCTTCAATAATTTGTTGAAAGCCCTCTAAATCTTTATCAGATGCATTCAAAACAGATTTCGGAAGCTCCTCCGCAATTTTCTGTAAAGTTATGTCTTGGCTCATAAACTATTCCCACCTTTCTTCAAGTAAACTAGCCAGCTTTTTACTCTATAGTATTATTTTTTAGAAAAAACCTTAATTTCCTGCATAAAAGCGCTTTAAATTTATCTACAATTATCCGCACATTATTCTAAAATAAAAAGCAAATAGAAAATATCTAGCAAAAAACGACGGTAAATGTATGCTTTTTAAAATAAATCACTGTATTTTTCTTGTTTTGCAGCTGCAGGAAGGGCAAGTAAACATAGTTAGAGATTTAGTTAAAAGGTTACAATACTGGGTAAAAATGAATAAAAGTTCAAAAAGATGTGACATATATCACAGTGTAAACGGTTGCAATCTATTATAATGGAAATAAGATAGGAAAAGGAGCTGAATTTTTATGTACAATAAAATATTATTAGCAGTGGACGGTTCTCAAAATTCCAAGCTTGCATTAAAGCATGCGGTGCAATTAGCAGAAGGCAATAATGATGCAACAGTGGAACTCATCTATGTCGTAAATTTAAATGAGATGAAAATAACAGCTTTACAAACTTTAAACCAACAGGATCTTAATCATACTTTAGAAGAGAAAAAGGAAGAATTGGACCGACTTATAAAAGATTCAGGTATCGCATACAAAGTAACAATTTTACTAGGTGATGCAGGTCCATCGATCGTTGATTACGCTAATAAAAATGACTTCGACGTTATCGTTATGGGAAAAAGAGGACTGAATCCAATGCAGGCATTTGTACTAGGAAGCGTCAGCCACCAAGTAATACAGCGTGCAAACTGTCCGGTTCTTATCGTTAAATAAATAATAAAAACAGGATGTGCCAAGGGTGAAAAGCAACCCTTTGGCACATCCTGTTGAAAGGCCCCTTTATGAGAATCCGATAAAATTAAGGATTTTGTGATGGGGCCTTTCAGCTTTTAAAATTTATTAGATACGACATTCTAGAATATATCAGCTAACTCTCCGAAAAACCGCTAGTATCCATCCAAATCTATTTAATTATAAATCTATCTATCATTAAAACTTTGATATAATGGAAAAGATGATAAAAATTAGGAGGTTTGGCATGAGTACAATCACATTAAGAAAGAGCACAGCAAGTATTGTTTTGGAGAAAAAGAATTTAAAAAATGTTACTGCAAGAGTCGGACTTGTTTTAGATATTTCCGGTTCCATGAGAAAGCTGTACAGAGAAGGTGTTGTTCAGGAAGTAGTGGAGCGCATTCTTGCTGTTGCGAGTCAGTTTGATGATGATGGCTCACTGGATGTTTGGGTATATGATAATGAATTTTCCCGTTTGCCGGCTGTTACCGAAAAAGATTTTAAAGATTATGTTGATAAAAATATCTTAAATAATGATTCTATCCATAAATTTGGAAGGAATAATGAACCATTAGTAATGGAAGATGTCATCCGTAAATATACTGAGGAAGAGCAGAGTAAGGAACCTGTATTTTTAGTTTTCATCAATGATGGCGGATGTAAGCCAGGAATTAAAAAATTTATAGTAGAATCTTCTACAAAGCCGATTTTCTGGCAGTTTGTCGGGATTGGAAATTCTAATTTTGATGTACTGAAAAAGCTCGATACGATGGAAGGCCGCTTCATTGATAATGCTAACTTTTTTCATCTCGATGAGATCGAGACAGTTTCAGATGAACAGCTGTATAACTTATTATTAAATGAGTTTCCAAGCTGGCTGAAAGAAGCGAAGGAGAAAGAGATCATTTAAAGGCGGAGGATAACTTATTTTTAAAATAACAATAATAGTTATTTCATTGTCTTTCGGGGTAAAGTTAATAGATTTCTTCATAAAAATAATTCTTATTAAAAATATTGAAAAGATTAAAAAGAGACAAGAAGTGTTCCTATATGATTACGCTAGAATGAAGCTGGGCTCCAAATACTTCAACTCCATATGATGCAGAACGAATAACAATATTCGGTCTGCATCTTTTTATGGGTAAATTCCCCTCCATATAAGTTCGCTCGTCCGCAGTATTTGTTATAATAAACAAATAAAGAACTCCATGAATAGAGGTAACAAAATGAACAAGACGATTGGAATATTAGCGCATGTGGATGCTGGGAAAACGACCTTTTCAGAACAGCTCCTTTATCATACGAAAAGTATTAAACAAAGAGGAAGGGTTGATCATCAGGATACATTCCTTGATAATCATGAGATTGAAAGGCAGAGAGGGATCACTGTTTTTGCGGAGCAGGGAATGTTTTCTTATAAAGATTCCACCTACTATTTAATTGATACACCGGGGCATGTCGATTTTTCCCCTGAAATGGAAAGAGCGGTCCAGGTAATGGATTATGCGATTATTATTATTAGTGCAGTAGAAGGATTGGAAGGCCATACGGAGACAGTATGGGACTTATTAAGAAAATATAAAGTGCCGACATTTTTCTTTATTAATAAAGTAGATAGAACAGGTGCAGATACAGATCAAGTCTTAAAAGACATTCAAATGAATTTAACTGAAGATGTCTGTCATATAACAAATTCTCTTGAAGGCGAGATAATGGATGAACAATTAGCAGAATTTATCGCTGAGCGTGATGAGTCCCTTTTAGAATATTATATGGAGCATGGCTATGATGAACAGATGTGGCTGAAAACAATGCAAATAATGGTGAAGGAAAATAACATTTTTCCGTGTTTAAGCGGTTCAGCGCTTCAGGATATCGGCATCGAAGATTTCTTAGAAAAACTGAATTTGCTGACAGTAACGGAGTACAGCGATAATGAGCCGTTTTCAGGCCGTGTATATAAAATCCGTCATGAGCCGAACGGGACGAGAGTAACATTTATAAAAGCTTTAACAGGCTCATTAAAGGTAAGAGATGAAGTGAAATATGAATCAGCCGATAATGAAATTGCCGAAAAAGTGACACAAATCCGTCTGTACAGCGGAAATAAATTTCAATCTGCTGATAAAGTACAAGCAGGTGAATTGTTTGCGGTGACCGGGTTATCAAAAGCGGCTGTCGGGGACGGGCTCGGTATGTTAAAAGAAAAATCCGAATTTGAGATGATACCGACATTGAAATCGAGAGTCATATTTGAACCAGGCGTTAATATGAAGGAAGCGTTGCAGCTATTTCATATATTAAATGCGGAAGATCCTTCTTTAAATGTCACATGGGATGAGAATTTGCAAGAAATTCATCTTCATGTAATGGGAACGATACAATTAGAAGTTCTTACTCAAATCGTACTCGACCGTTTCAATTTAAAAATCGAATTTCAAGATCCGGAAATTCTTTATAAAGAAACGATTGAGACAGCTACAGTCGGCTGCGGACATTTTGAGCCTTTAGGGCATTATGCGGAAGTACATTTAAAAATAGAGCCGAATGAAAGAAATAAAGGAATTACATTTGAAACAGTGTGTCATACCGACAATTTGACAGTCGGTTTGCAAAACTTAGTGAGGCAGCATATATTTGAGCGGGAACATCATGGACTTTTAACGGGCTCGCCGCTGACAGATCTTCATATTACATTGCTTACAGGGAGAGCGCATAATAAGCATACATCAGGAGGAGACTTCAGGGAGGCTTCTTTCAGAGCGATAAGACAAGGGCTCGAAAAAGCAAATAATATTTTACTTGAACCTTTTTACCAATTTAAAATTAAAGTAGAGTTAGAGCAGATGGGCCGTGTTTTATCAGATATTCAAACGGCGCACGGAAAGTTTGATCCGCCAAAAACAGAAGGAGATAAGGCTGTTATAACAGGCTTTGCTCCGGTGTCCACTTTTATGAATTACAGCACCCAGCTCGCTTCCTTTACACATGGAAAAGGAGCAATCAGTTTAGTTTTTTCCGGATACGATCACTGTCATAATGAAAAAGAGATTATTGAAAAGATCGGCTACGATAAAAATGCTGATTTCCTCTATTCTTCTTCGTCTATTTTCTGTTCAAAGGGACAGGCGTATACAGTTCCATGGGATAAAGCGGAGGAAGCGATGCATTGTATATTAAAATGATGCATCTAAAATGATGAAATAAATACATTAGAAAGAAAACGCTCGTTTGGGCGTTCTTTTTTATGGGAAAAGAAGAATATAAGACTGAACCTTTTTAATGGATTATAATTCCATAAAAGGGTATAGACTACTTGAGCATCACTACTAAAAAAGGGGTGTGAGAATATGGCTGATAATCGTCAAACAGCAGCGGAAATTATTAATGCGATCGGCGGGCAGGACAATATTATTTCAGCAGCCCATTGTGCAACAAGACTAAGAATAATGGTCAAAGATAAAGAAAAGATCGACCAGCAAAAAGTGGAAAGCATTGAAAGAGTAAAAGGAGCCTTTTTCAACTCTGGACAATATCAGGTTATTCTTGGGACTGGAACAGTGAATAAAATTTACGAAGAAGTGATAAAACTCGGAGTCGGTGGTACGACAAAAGGGGAGCAGGCGAAAGAAGCTGTGAAAAGCGGCAATACTTTTCAAAGAACGGTACGTTCCTTTGGTGATGTATTTGTTCCGATTATCCCAGCACTTGTGGCAACAGGTTTATTTATGGGTTTCCGTGGACTTGTTATGCAAGAGGAAATTTTAGCAATATTCGGAATGACACCGAATGATATTTCTGAGAACTTTCTTTTATTTACCCAAGTGCTGACAGATACAGCATTTATTTTTTTACCTGCGCTCGTTGCCTGGTCGACATTTAGAGTATTCGGCGGGTCGCCTATTATTGGTCTCGTATTAGGACTAATGCTCGTAAGTCCGGCACTTCCGAATGCCTGGGCAGTAGCTGGCGGAAATGCAGAACCGATTCAGTTTCTTGGGTTTATTCCAGTTGTAGGCTACCAGGGCTCTGTCCTTCCCGCTTTTATTGCAGGAATTATCGGAGCAAAACTGGAGAAAAAAATTCGGAAATTTGTTCCTGATGTACTCGATTTGATCGTGACTCCGTTTTTAACATTGCTTATTATGATTACATTGGCATTATTCGTAATAGGACCAATTTTTCATAGTTTAGAAGAAATTATTTTAAATGCGACAGTTGCAGTGCTGAAATGGCCGTTTGGAATTAGTGGTATCCTCATCGGATTTTTCAATCAAATCATTGTAATAACCGGTGTTCATCATGTTTTCAATCTGCTTGAAATTCAGCTTTTGGAGAAATTTGGAAGCAATCCATACAATGCGATTGTTACATGTTCAGTAGCAGCACAAGGCGGAGCAGCTTTAGCGGTAGGTTTAAAAACAAAATCTGCTAAACTGAAAGCACTGGCGCTGCCATCTACTTTATCGGCCTTTTTAGGAATTACAGAACCAGCTATTTTCGGAGTGAATTTACGTTATTTTAAACCGTTTATAATGGGACTTATCGGTGGTGGTATAGGAGGATTTTTCGCATCTATTTTTGGACTAAAAGGAACAGGTATGGCTATTACTGTTATTCCGGGCGCACTGCTTTATTTAAACGGGCAAATACTGCTTTATTTACTCGTTAATATTATTGCGATTGCAGCGGCATTTATTTTAACATGGATGTTTGGATTCTCTGATAAAATGCTGAAAGATAAAGAGGAATTACGCTGATTTTAGAAAAAAGGAGAATGCTTTTATGAAAGATGGGCTTATTACTCTTGGAGAGGCATTAATTGATTTTATTCCTGCTGATGCTGAAAACAAAGTATATGAAAAAAATTTCGGGGGAGCTCCGGCGAATGTTGCTGTTGGAGCTGCTCTTCTTGGAATGAATTCAGCCTTTATAGGAAAGGTCGGGCAAGATGTTTTAGGGGTGTTTTTACAGCAGACATTAAAAGATTACGGGGTAGACGTTTCTTCGCTGTCTTTAACGAAAGACTATCGAACAGGTCTCGTATTTGTCACGCTTGATAAGCTAGGGGAACGGAGCTTTAGTTTTTATATAGAAGAAAGCGCGGATTTATTTTTAGAAGAGTCTGAGATAAACGAGCAATTGTTTAAAGAGAATAAAATCTTTCATTTTGGAACGATTTCTCTTTTGAAAGATCCGGTTCAATCGGCTACGAAAAAAGCCGTCCTTTATGCAAAAGAAAATAATATGATCGTTTCCTTT
Source organism: Metabacillus fastidiosus NBRC 101226 (assembly GCF_001591625.1). GTDB lineage: Bacteria > Bacillota > Bacilli > Bacillales > Bacillaceae > Metabacillus > Metabacillus fastidiosus. Next base: position 31,000 of record NZ_BCVG01000021.1, on the reverse strand, counting down.
GATCCAAATGTCAGGCTTTCTTTATGGAAAGATGAGGAAGTATTAAAAGAAACAATTTTTATGATGATGAAAGAGACTGATATTTTAAAAATATCCGATGAGGAATTATTTTTTCTAACTGGTTCCAGCGATATGAATATAATTGAGAAATGGATGGAACAATACGATCTTTCTCTCGTTTTTTTAACGAAAGGCGAGGAAGGAAGCACGGTATTTACGAAATCAGGATTTGCTCATGTAAATGCATTAAAAATTAAAACAGCTGATACGACCGGTGCAGGTGATGCATTTGTATCCGCTCTTCTTTACTGTATGAATAAAAGAATAGGGGATATTTCCTCCATTACGCTGGAAGAGGCGATCGATATAGCGAGGTTTGCATCGATATCAGGCGGACTGGCTGCTTCGCAAAAAGGAGCGATAACCGCGCTTCCAACATTGGAGAAAGTCCAGCAGACAATGATGGAATATGGGAGCTCCTTATGAAGGAAAAGCAACTGATTTATAACGCATTTGAAAAAATAAATGAAAATAAAAAGAATAGAAAAGAAGATCCATACCGTCTGAAATTTCATTTAATGCCGCCGGTTGGATTATTAAATGATCCAAATGGTTTGATTCAATATAAAGGGGTTTACCATGTTTTTTATCAATGGAATCCATTTGAAACATCACATGGACCGAAGTTCTGGGGCCATTATACTTCCACTGATATGATCCATTGGAAGGAAGAGTACCCGGCACTTATTCCGAGTGAATCATATGAAATAAACGGTTGTTATTCAGGTAGTGCGGTTGAAAGGGAAGGACAGCTCATCCTTTTTTACACAGGAAATGTAAAAACAGAAAATAATGAAAGGAAAACGTACCAATGTAAGGCAGTTTCCAATGATGGGGTCCATTTTGAAAAAAGCGGTCCTGTCCTATTCCTTCCTGATGGATATACACCACATTTTCGTGATCCGAAAGTATGGAAAAGGGGAAATACATGGTATATGATAATCGGTGCCCAAACGGTGAAGGAGCAAGGGGCAGCTGTCCTTTTTTCATCCTCTGATTTAGAAAAATGGGAATATAAAGGACCAATTGCAGGAAGCCTTATGAATGGCTTGGGACAATTCGGATACATGTGGGAATGCCCTGATTTTTTTGAACTTGATTGTAAAGCTGTTTTATTAGTTTCTCCTCAAGGACTGGAGCCTGAAGGATATAAATATCAAAATTTATTTCAATCAGGATATTTTATCGGGAAATGGAGAGAAGGGACGACTGAGTTTCCTCATGGAGATTTTACAGAACTTGACCGTGGCTTTGACTTTTATGCCCCGCAAACATTTCAAGATGAACGAGGAAGAAGGATTATGATCGGCTGGATGGGAATAACAGATGAAAGAGAAGCTTTTCATCCGACGATAGAAAAAGGTTGGGTTCATGCTCTCTCCATGCCGCGTGAACTCGTTTTACATGATGAGAAATTATATCAAAAACCTCTTCCGGAACTGATGAAGCTCAGAATTTCAAAAGATTTCAGCCAACATATTTCCTTAGTAAAAGAGGAGAAATCATGGCAGGGAATTTGCAGTGATGTAAGTGAATTAAAAGTGGAATTTAAAAAAATAGAAGCAAAAATATTTAAGCTTAGCATACGTAATAATGTAGAAATAACGATTCATTTAGATGAAGAAGCAGTTACTTTTAAAAGAAAATCATGGAAGGACGGATCGGTGGAAAGCAGATCATGCCCGCTGAAAAGATGCGAACAATTACATCTCTTTCTAGATACGAGCTCTGTTGAACTATTTATTAATGGAGGAAAGGAAGTATTTACAGCAAGATTTTTCTCTGATCCACATGATAAAGAAATTGTTTTTTATACAGATGGAAAAATAGATCTTCTATTGGAGAAATGGAGTCTTAGAGCTTATCAAATAGATGAGATTTCTATGAATATTAGTAATTGAACAAAATCCTATGTGAGAAAATCTTTGCAAATTTTTCTAATAGTACTACGTGTAAAATCCCGTTTCTTATGGAGGCGGGATTTTTAATTAAATAAAGGAAAAATGATTCGTAAAACAACAATTTAGTTATTAGCATTTATAAGTTTTTTAATTTGTTAAAATGTACTCTATGTGTCCGATGTATAATGTTTATACAGACTTAAAAGAAAGTTCTATAAGGAAAGGATGGATATATATCGAATTACGACATTTAGAATATTTTTTAATGGTTAGCAAAGAGCTGCATTTTACAAAAGCTGCTGAAAAGTTAGGAATTTCACAGCCAACTTTAAGTCATCAAATTAAGATATTGGAACAAGAGGTGGGATTTCCGCTTTTTAATCGTATTGGCAAGAAAATTGAACTTACTAAAGTAGGAGAAATTGTACAACAAGAAGCGTTGAATATTCAAAGTTCCTTACAAAATATAAATTCTCAGATTGAAGCATTTACGAAAGTAGAAATTGGAGAATTAAAAATTGCTGTGTTACCGGGAGAAATAACTGATTTAGTATCTACTTTATGTATTCAATTTAATCAATTATATCCAAACATCCAAGTACTTGTTCAAAGTACTGATCAAGTGGAGAAGGCAGTTTTAGAAAATCATGCAGATTTTGGGATTGGTTTTTATTTTAATCGTCATGATATGTTACAAGTGACAAAATTATATGAGGAAGAATTTTATCTGATTGGTAATCATAGAGACGAGGAAAAGAGTATTTCATTTTCTTCTGTTTTAGACAGGCCTCTTATTCTATTTCCAAAGCTGCAGCAATGCAGGAAAATGCTTGATAAAACGAGTGATGAAGTTGGTAAACGAGTAGAGCCTATTATTGAAACATCCAGTATTGAATCTATTTTGAAATTAGTTCGAAGCGGAATTGGTTACAGTGTTGTTTCACGTACGCTATATGAATTTTATGATACAGAGGATTTATTTTTTCAGCAAATTGAAAATCCGTCTTTGAATAGGGAAGTTCATCTTGCAATGAAAAAGAATAGTTTTATCAATTATGCAGCACGCAGTTATATTGACATATTAGTACGTGAAATAGAAAGGCTTCGTTTTCATATAGAAAAAGATTCTATAGCTTCTTTAAAAAGCTTCATATCATAGCTTTTATCTATCATTATAATAGAAATGATTGAATAGATAAATAATCAAAACCTTTTTACAATGGAGATAATCTTATGAAAATAAGAATTATTAAATTGTGAAGGAGTTTTTAAATTATGTTTCAAGAAATAGCAGGCATTAAAATTCCAGATTCCAGATTAGCAAAGGATGCAGCAGATATTTTGAGAGAACATGGAGATGACTTGTTGTGGAATCATTCAAACCGTGTGTTTCTATTTGGTGCAGTTAACGGAAAAAAAGCAAAACAAAATTATGATTTAGAGCTCCTGTATATTAGTGCATTATTCCATGATTTAGGTTTAACAAAAAAGTATAGCAGTGCAGATTTGCGATTTGAAGTGGATGGTGCAAATGCAGCGAGAAGTTTTTTACAGCAGTATCAAGTGCCGGATGAGTCCATTCGTCTTGTATGGGATGCCATTGCGTTACATACGACACCTGGCGTTGCAGAACATAAAGAAGCTGAAGTGGCACTGCTCTTTTCAGGTGTTGGTTTAGATGTGATGGGAGACGGATTTGAACAATTCGATGACGACTCACGAGAAGAAATTATAAAAGCTTTCCCACGTAACAATTTTAAACAGAAAATCATTCCAGCGTTTTATGAAGGCTTTAAGCATAAACCAGAAACTACTTTTGGAAATATGAAGGAAGATATTGTTCAACATTTTAGACCGGAATATAAAAATAAAAATTTCTGTAACTGTATTTTACATTCACCTTGGAAAGAATAGATGATAAAATAGAAAAGGGCCGAGAAATCAGCCCTTTTTATGTTGATTGGATATTAATATTACCGATTATATGAAAATCGGGAGAACTACATTTTTTAATGAAAGAAATCCAATATACTTGCCATTAAATAGATGAGTTCCTTACTTTTTTTATCTTCCAGCGTAAGCGTGTAACTGCAAATAAATTAAAACCAATAAGTATAAGATAGATCCATCTTAATATTTCAATGCCAGTATAATTAGCTTGAATTAAAATGGTGAAAAAAATTGTTATTAAAATTAAGGTTAAATATATTAAGAAATTTGATAATACTTTATACTTCTGTACTTTTGAATCAATATCGGAGTATATATCGGGTTGATGAAAACTCTGGTCTGTTTTAATACGAAAGTAATGCCAGCCAAAAAATTGGGCTACATGCTCCCAACCCGCATCTTCAAATATGGAAAGATACTCTTCCAGATCATTATTTCGGGTACTCTTATAGTCTAGTTTGTATATGTACTCTGCTGGTCTGATTTTTTCAAACGTATATAATCCCCATTTAAAGTCACGCAACGCCCATCCCTTTTTCGACATCTCAAATAACCATTTCTCTTCTGCATCATCTTTCCATGTCCAAAATAGTTTAAAAGCTTTCTTCTTCATTTTCCAGGCCTCCTAACTTTTGAATATAACCTTGGCTTGCTTGAACTAGACTTTCTAAGCGTTTAAATTCAAGTCTTACGACCTCACATCCAAAATCGGTTAATTTATAGCTTTTCTTACGCTCGCTATTCACCTCATCAAGTTTCACAATTAATGCTTGTTTTTCTAATTTACTTAATGCACCGTATAGTGTTCCTGGTCCTATCTTTACTGAACCGTTACTCATTTCCTCGACCTTTTTCATAATTCCATATCCATGTAATGGTTCTGTTAATGAAAGAAGAGTGTAATAAGTCGTATGGGTTAAAGGGAGGAAGCTTTCAGCACTTTTTTTCTTCAATGATTTTCCACCTTCTTTAATAATAAAAGTAATATAACTAAACTTGATATATCGTAGTTCAATATATCGTTATATGATATATCGTATGACGATATTGTATCTTTTAAAGAGATAAAAAGCAATACTATTTCTAAATCTTTACAAGGGATAATTACAAAAAGATTTATATTATTCTTTAACAGCTGTTGGTTTTAAAAGTTATCAAACTAATAGATTATTTGATTAGTAGAATTTTATGAATTTGAAATTATATAAATGTTATTTAATCTTTCAGCATAGAATAATAAAACTAAATAGCAGATTCGAACATTGTTCTCTAGTAAAACTTTGTTGATTTTTGGCTTATCCATTTGCAAGCAGAGCTTGCAAATGCTTTTCAGCTTTAGCTGAAAAGTGCTCAAATTTCTAAAAAGGGAGAGAAAAGCGAGCTTTTCTTCCCCTTTTTAGAAATTTGAGCGAGATGAGCCAAAAATCGTGCATGATACTAAGTTTTACTAGACCTGTGCCGGAATATTAATTTTGATATATATAAATAACATTATTATTTCTATACATATCATATCTCGCATATTTCCCATCATACATTCGTAAGTATCAGTTATAGTCCTTATTTCTATTTGGGAGGTTGCTATAATTGAAAGTTTCCCTTTTTATTACATGTCTCGCAGACGTCTTTTATCCGAATGTCGGTAAAAGCACTGTTGAATTATTAGAAAAGCTCGGTTGTGAAGTCGATTTCCCGAAGCAGCAGACATGCTGCGGGCAGCCTGCATATAATAGCGGATATGATAAAGAAACGAAGGAAGTCGCCAAACATATGATCAATACATTTGAGCATGCTGAATATGTTGTTGCTCCGTCTGGTTCCTGCATTGCGATGTTTCTTGAATATGAGCATCTCTTTCATGAAGAGGAATGGAAGGAAAAGGCTAGGAATCTTGCACGAAAATCATATGAATTAACACAGTTTTTAGTAGATATTTTAAAAGTAGAAAAAGTGAATGCCTGTTTGAAGGGGTGTGCAACTTATCATAAATCATGTCATATGGCCCGTCTTTTAGGCGTTCGTGATGCACCGATGAAGTTACTAAAAAATGTAAGTGGTTTACATACTATTCCGCTTCCGCATGATTATGACTGCTGTGGCTTTGGAGGGACATTTTCTGTTAAAATGGCTCCGATTTCCGAACAGATGGTTGATGAAAAAATAAAGCATATTGAAAAAACAGAAGCAGATATAGTAATAGGCTCTGATTGCGGATGCCTTATGAATATTGGCGGACGGATTAATAGACTGGGGAAACCTATTCAAGTGATGCATATTGCAGAAATATTGAATAAGGAGATGGAATAGCATGTCTATGAAAATAGGGGATGAGAAATTTTTTGATCGTGTTAAAAGCGGGGTTAATGATGTATTTATGCGGGATGCAGTTGCCTCGGCACAGGAAAGGATGCAGGGAAGAAGGCTGAAGGCTGCAGAAGAGCTGGGAAACTTCGAAGAGTGGAGAAAGCTGGGAGAAGAAATTCGTTCCCATACGATTCAAAACCTTGATTTTTATTTAGAGCAGTTAAGTGAAAATGTAGTAAAACGGGGCGGTCATGTATTTTTTGCTTTAACGAAAGAAGAAGCGACAGATTATATTACAAGAGTAGCGAAGGCAAAAAAGGCAAAGAAAATTGTGAAATCAAAATCGATGGTAACAGAAGAAATTTATTTAAATGAAGCGTTGGAAGAGACAGGCTATGAAGTAATCGAAACAGATTTAGGGGAGTATATTTTACAGCTTGATAATAATGACCGCCCTTCCCATATTGTTGTACCTGCTCTTCATAAAAATAAAGAGCAGATCAGAGATACATTTAAAGAAAAAAGAGGCTACACAAAATCTGAAATCCCGGAAGAACTTGCGATATTTGCGCGCGAGCAATTAAGGAAGGAATTTTTAACAGCTGATATCGGAATTACAGGCTGTAATTTCGCCGTTGCTGAATCTGGCTCCATCAGTCTTGTAACGAACGAAGGAAACGCAGGGCTCGTCACCGCTTTACCAAAAACACAAATAACCGTAATGGGAATGGAAAGAATTGTACCGACATGGAAGGAGCTTGATATTCTCGTCAGCCTGCTTTGCAGAAGTGCTGTTGGGCAAAAATTAACGAGCTATATAACGGGATTGACAGGACCTAAAGGGGAAGAGGATGCGGATGGTCCGGAAGAATTTCATCTCGTTATCGTTGATAATGGACGATCCAATATTTTAGGAACGGAATTTGAAAGTGCCCTCCATTGTATCCGCTGTGCAGCATGTGTTAATGTGTGTCCGGTATACCGCCATATTGGAGGTCATTCCTATGGTTCTATTTACTCTGGTCCGATCGGAGCTGTGCTGTCACCGCTTCTCGGAGGATATGATGATTATAAAGAGCTGCCGTATGCTTCCACATTATGTGCCGCGTGTACAGAAGTTTGTCCGGTGAAAATTCCGCTCCATAAACTGTTACTGAAGCATCGCAGTAAAATAGTGAAGGATGAAACGTCGTTTGGAGAGAAGCTTGCGATGAAAGGCTACCAGCTCGCGGCCAGTTCGCCAAATATATATAATGCAGGAACAAAATCAGCATCAATGATAGCGGCTCCTCTTACGAAAGGGATAGGACCGATTAAGCCGTGGACAGACATCCGCCAATTTCCTAAGCCTGATAAAGAAAGATTCAGAGATTGGTTTAAGAGGAGGGAGATAGACAATGACCGGTCAAGTTCATAATCGCGAGAAATTTTTAAATCATCTTTCTGAAAAAATGAATCGGGACAGGAAGAAAGAACATATAGAAAATCCTGTTTGGAGCTCAAATCCTCAATTATCGATTTTAAAAGATGCAAGCAAGGAAGAACTCGTCAATATACTGAAAAAACAATGTGGAATTATTCATACACAATGTATAGAAACAACAGCTGAAAAATTAAAGGAGAAAGTTCAAATTGTTTTTAAGCAATATGGTGTCACCTCTGCGGTTACTTGGAAAGACGATCGTTTTTTTGAATATGGCTTACATAAGCTGGAAGCAGATATTCATGTGTGGAACCCGAAATTAAAAGAAAAAAATATAGAAATAGCGGAAAAAGCCGATGTGGGGATAACGTTTAGTGATATAACACTTGCAGAATCGGGAACAGTCGTTTTATTCAGTAATGAGAATAAAGGCAGAAGTGTGAGTCTGCTGCCAAAAACATATATAGCCATCATTCCAAAAAGTTCCATCGTTCCAAGAATGACACAGGCAGCGGAATATATTCATGAACAGGTGCAAAAAGGAGAAAAAATTTCTTCGTGCATCGATTTTATTACAGGCCCAAGCAATAGTGCAGATATTGAACTTAATCTCGTTGTCGGCGTGCACGGACCAGTGAAGGCGACTTATATTATTGTGAGCGATAAATGAAGGACTGCTTTAGTGGCAGTTCTTTTTTTATGATCCTTCACATATACCTTATAACATATCAGATATGTGAAGGGTGGTGAATGGAATGAATATCGAAAAAATTCAGACGCAAAAAATATCAGAAGCAGTGGAAGAACAAATTGAAAAAATGATCGTATCAGGGGCATTTCAAGCGGGGGAGAAGCTGCCGTCTGTCCGGGAGCTTTGTGACATGTTTGGCGTTGGGAGATCGGCTGTCCGCGATGCAATTACGACATTAAAAGGAAAAGGAATTGTGGATGTAAGAAGAGGAGAAGGAGCGTTTATCTGTCAGTTTGATTGTACAAAATTGTTTGCAAGCTCTGTCCTGCTTCCAAGCTTTGATGATATTCAGGAGCTTTTTCAAGTAAGAAAAATATTAGAAGCCGGAATAGCGGAAATGGCGGCATTGCACCGCACAGAGCATGATTTGCAATCTTTGAAGAAAATACTTTCTGATGAATCAGCCGAAAGATGGGAAGCGGATTATGAATTTCATTTGGCACTCGCCAAAGCAGCGAAAAATGATATTTTAATTCAATTTATTCAATTTATTTCAGAAATGATGAAAAAAACGATGGTCGACTTTCATATATATGTGGAGAAAAATAATAGCATTATAAAAATCATTGCCGAACAGCATGAAGAAATTTACGAGACAATCAAAAATAGAGATTGTAAAAGAGCAAATGAAGCGATGATTTATCATTTAAATTATGTAGAAAAACTTTTACAAAGATAAATAAGAAGGAGTGTTGATGTTGATCGAAACAGGAATTCTAACGGAATTACAAACTCTTTTTCCACATATTAAAATGGAGAAATCTATTAAAGATGAATGGCTCGGAAATAACGGGCAGCTCGCAGTCTATCCAAAATCAGAAGAGGAGATTGTAAGCATCTTAGAATATGCCAATAATCGCGGCAAAGAAGTGCAGGTTATTGGAGGCGGAACGAAAAGGGGATTCGGCGGTTTAACGGAATCTGTTCCTATTCTGCTTTCATTAACGGACTATAAAGGGATCGTTGAGCATACCCCAGGTGATATGACATTAACAGTAAAAGCCGGAACAACGTTTAAAGAGCTGCAGGAATACTTAGCTCCGCATAAACAGATGATTCCTTTAGATCCTGCATGGCCGGAGTATGCAACGATCGGGGGAATTGTTGCAGCAAATGAAAGCGGTCCGAAAAGACTCGGCTACGGTTCCGCAAGAGATGCAGTCATCGGACTGAAAATAGCTTATCCAGACGGTTCTATTATCCGTGCCGGAGGGAAAGTTGTTAAAAACGTTGCAGGCTATGATATGAATAAACTGTTTATCGGCTCCATGGGAACACTCGGTGTTATAACAGAAGTAACTGTAAAACTCCGTCCGCTTCCAAAATATGAAAGTGTTATTTTATTAACGTTTCCGACATGTGACTTCCATACAATCCGCTCATTTACTATTACTCTATTAGATTCCATGATGGAACCTGCCGCAATTGAATTACTAAGCCCGTCATTATGCGAAAAATTAACAGGCAAAAAATATTATACATTAGCAATCGGTTTTGAAGATATTGAAAGCTCTGTTCATTATCAGGAAGAATTCGTGAAAAGCATTCAGCCTGCTGAAACAGAAATGAAAATTTTACAGCAGGAAGAAGCAGAGCAATTTTGGAAAAGATTTTATATGATCAGCCCTCATGGTAGGCAACCGCCCTCTTCTGACGGAATAGAAGTATCTTTGAAAATAGGTGTGATGAATTTACATATTATTAATGTCATAAAGGAAAGTGAAAGATTAAAAGATATCGTGAGTTCAGCTGTTCAGGCGCATGGCGGACTCGGGCATGGATTATGCCATATTCATTTAAAAGGTACAGAAGAAGAAATTTTGCTGGTAATAAACGAGATGCGGAGTGCAGTCGCAAAGCTCGGTGGCTATGTCATTGTGAAGCATTTACCTCTTGCTTTTAGAAAAAAGATCGATATATGGGGAGAAAAACCGTCCACTTTCTTTTTGTTAGAAGGAATTAAAGTGAAAATTGATCCGAATAAAATTCTTAATGCGAAGCGATTCGTAGGGGGGATATAAGATGGGGAAACTTCCATGTGAGACGAAAAGCTTAGGCAATTATCTTTGGAGTGATCTTCCTGATGAAAATAAGTGGGCCGATTGTGTCCATTGCGGAATGTGCCTGGAAGCTTGTCCGACATATGAAATTACTGGCCAAGAGCAGCATTCCCCGCGCGGGCGAGTGTATTTGATGAAATCTGTCGCAGAGGGAAGGGTCGAAGTGAATGAGCAGTTCGCTGATCCGGTATTCCAATGTCTCGATTGTCGTGCTTGTACAACTGCATGTCCGGCAGATGTTGATGTTGGCGGACTTATTGAAGAAGCACGGGGACAGATACGCCAGGCAATGCCTTTAAAAGGTATGAAAGGATTTGTAGGTAAACTGTTTTTACAAAAGCTTTTCCCATATCAGAACAGGCTGAATACGTTAGGAAGTTTATTGAAATTTTATCAAAAAAGCGGCATGCAAAAGATCACTCGGAAAATGGGTGTAATGAAAATGATGCCGAAGCATTTAGCTGAAATGGAAGCGATTATGCCGGAAATAAATCAGCCTGTCCGAAAAAATTATAAAGAAGAAAAAATAATAAAAGCAAAAGGCCAAGCGAAACAGGAAGTAGCATTTTTAACAGGCTGCGTGATGGATGTTATGTTCAGCGATATTAATGAGTCAACGATTAATGTGCTTACACGCAATGGCAATGATGTTGTCATTCCAGGCAGACAGACATGCTGCGGGGCGCTTCATGTACATGCCGGTGACAGGGAAACAGGGAGAAAATTAGCGAAACAGAATATCGAAGCATTTGAGGATTTTGAAAAAGTGATTGTAAATGCAGCAGGCTGCGGCTGTATGTTAAAAGAGTATGCAGAGCTGTTTAAAGAAGAGCCGAAATGGAAGGAAAAAGCGGAGAAATTCTCTGGAAAAGTGGAAGATATTTCAAAATATTTACATGATACGGGCTATGAGAAACCAAAGGCGGAAATAAAAACAAAAATTACGTATCATGATGCATGCCATTTAGCACATGGGCAGGGAATTCGTGAGGAACCCCGTCATATTTTATTGGATATTCCAGGGGTGGAAATGGTGCATATGCCTAATGCCGACAGATGCTGTGGGAGTGCGGGAATATATAATATTACGAATCCGGAAATGGCAAATTCCATACTTGAAAGCAAGATGGAAAATGTACCGGAAGAAGCAGAAATGATCTCAATGGGAAATCCGGGCTGTATGCTGCAAATGGCGCTTGGTGTTCAAAAATACGGACGCAGCCAAAAAATTGTGCACACTGTCCAACTGCTTGACTGGGCATATAAAAAAGAGGACGGAGGGAGCGGAAATGAAGGATAAGCATATACGAAGTCTTGAGAGAATTGTCGGCGGTCCAAGTTCGATTCTTTATAAAAAAGAAGATTTGCTTCCGTACGACTGTGACGGTTTTACACTTCATAAACATTTGCCAAAAGCAGTCGTTTTCCCAAAAAATACAGAAGAAGTATCAAAACTTGCAAAATATTGTTCTGATAATAAGCTCCCGTTCCTCGCCCGCGGTGCCGGTACGGGCTTAAGCGGGGGAGCGATTCCGCTTAACGGAGAAGTAATCATCAGTTTAACGAAAATGAAAAAATTATTAAGCATTGATTTTGAAAATCGCTATGCTGTCGTTGAACCAGGTTTTGTTAACTTGAAATTAACTAATTTAATTAGTAATAAAGGTTATTATTATGCTCCCGATCCTTCAAGCCAGTACTGCTGTACAATCGGTGGAAATGTTGCTGAAAATGCGGGCGGTGCACATTGTTTGAAATACGGGGTAACGACAAATCATATTCTCGGACTAGAAGTTGTTTTGCCAAATGGAGAGATTATGGAAATCGGAAATAACGGCATTCCAGATTCACCCGGATATGATTTAATCGGACTTTTAACTGGTTCGGAAGGAACTCTCGGAATCGTCACAAAAATTATCGTCCGTATTTCAAAAGATCCGGAAGCAAAGCAGACAGTGCTCGCCTATTTTGACAGTGTGGCAGACGGAAGCCGGGCTGTCGCAGATATTATTTCGGCAGGTATCATTCCGGTGGCGCTTGAAATGATGGATAAAATAGCGATTGAAGCAGTGGAAGCTGCTGCATTTCCAGTCGGTCATCCGAAAGATATCGAAGCACTTTTACTCATTGAAGTGGACGGGATCTCTGCAGGGATTGACGAACAAATTAATCAGATTTTAGAAGTGTGTAAAAAGAGAAATGTACGGGAAGTGAGAGCGGCGCAAGATGAAGAGGAAAGAAATAAATGGTGGGCAAATCGTAAAACAGGATTTGGAGCGGTCGGTGCTATTTCTCCTGATTATTTAGTACAGGACGGTGTCATCCCACCGAGCAAACTGCCGGAGGTGTTAAGCCGTATTAATAAAATCAGTGCACAGTACGGTTTAAGAATTGCGAATATATTCCATGCAGGAGACGGAAACTTGCATCCACTCGTCCTGTTTGATACAAGAAATCCAGGGGAAGCAGAAAAAGCTCTGGAAGCAGGGAGTGCCTGTCTGAAAGTATGCGCGGATGTCGGCGGGACAATCACCGGCGAACATGGGGTAGGAATTGAGAAAATACAAGAAATGCGCTTCGTCTTTAATGAAAGGGAAATAAAAGCGCAGACGAATATCCGTGACGTATTCAATCCTAGTAATCTATTAAATGCAGGAAAGCTGTTTCCGGAATAAATAGGAGCGACTTTTCGATATATCAGCGGAAATACAAAGATATCGGCGACTTTCTAAATATATCAGCGAAAATACAAAGATATCGGCGATTTTCTCAATATATCAGCGGAATCACAAATATATCAGCGAACTTTTAAAAAAGTGCCGATATATGTCGGGATATTAATTTGCTCTTATATAGCGATAAGCCAGTCTAATTTTTTATATACAGAATAGTATTTAAATAAATAGGGACTGTCTCACAGTGGATCACACATCTATATATAGCATAAAATAAAATTAAATACGAGACACCCCTATACATATAAAAGGGGGAAATAAAATGGGTACGGGAATGTTAGCTTTTTTATCATTACTGCCGATTATTGCGGTTGGTGTTTTTTTAGTCGGTCTTAGATGGCCTGCAAGTAAAGCGATGCCAATTTCATTCATCGTTGCCGCCGGACTTGCGTTATTCGTCTGGAAAGTGCCGGGGAATACAGTTGCAGCAGCATCTGTCAATGGTCTCGTCGTTGCAGGAACGCTTTTATTTATTATTTTTGGAGCAATTTTACTTTTAAATACCCTACAGGAAAGCGGAGGAATGAGAACAATCCGCCAGGGGTTTACAGATATCTCACCGGACCGGAGAATCCAGGTTATTATTATTGCATGGTTATTCGGTTCTTTCATTGAAGGAGCGTCAGGATTCGGTACACCGGCAGCGGTGGCAGTTCCTCTTTTAGTCGGGTTAGGTTTCCCAGCTATGGCTGCTGTTATTGCAGGAATGGTTATTCAAAGTACACCGGTTTCTTTTGGAGCAGTCGGAACACCGATACTTGTTGGGGTGCAGTCAGGTTTACCTGTAGATGCCAGTGTGATAGCATTAATCGCAAGTAAAGTAGCCCTTCTTCATATGATTGCGGGAACGCTTATTCCTTTATTCGTTGTTGCATTAATGACAAGGTTTTTCGGGAAAAACAAATCATTTACAGAAGGAATCAAAGTGTGGAAATTCGCCCTATTCTCTTCTTTTGCAATGACTATTCCATATTTAATCGTAGCTAATGTACTAGGTCCGGAGTTTCCATCTATGATTGGCGGATTAGTCGGTTTAGCCATCGTTGTTTTTGCGGCGAAAAAGGGATTCCTTATGCCAAAGAACGAGGAAACATGGGATTTTGAAGAAAAATCAAAATGGAATCCAGAATGGAATGGAAAGCTGGAATTAAAGGATATCGCACATAAAAGTGGAAATATGAGCATGATCCGCGCATGGACACCGTATGTTTTAGTCGGTCTGTTCCTTGTATTGACTAGGCTTGATTCTCTTCCGGTAGAGAAATGGTTCCAGGCTTGGGTCGTAGAAATTCCGAACATGTTCGGTTCCGAAATTACAGCGAGTTTTCAGCCTTTATACTTACCCGGGACAATATTCATTATCGTCTCAATCTTAACTTTCTTTATTCACGGAATGAATGTAAGCGCATACAGAAAAGTTTGGTCACAATCAGGAAAAACGATGCTTTCTGCTTCCACTGCATTAATTTTTACTGTGCCAATGGTTCAAGTATTCATTAATTCAGGCGGTGGTACAGCAGGGTATGATAAGATGCCGATTGAACTAGCCAATGGGGTAGCAGCACTTGCAGGTGAATATTGGCCGTTCTTTGCAACATTTATCGGAGGGATCGGTGCATTTATCGCTGGAAGTAACACGGTAAGTAATATGATGTTCTCCTTATTCCAATATGATGTCGGGACACAAATTGGTGTAGATCCGACATGGATTGTTGCCCTTCAAGCAGTAGGCGGTGCAGCAGGAAATATGATCTGTGTGCATAACGTAGTCGCAGCTTCTGCCGTAGTGGGACTGATCGGAAAAGAAGGGGATGTCATACGAAAAACACTGTTCCCATTTGTATATTATGCTTTATTAATAGGGGCAGTCGGATACTCCATCGTATGGTACTCGGAAAAAGGATTGTTCAATCTCGGCTCAATCATTGCATTTTTAATCGCTGTGAGCGCAATTTATATTATTGCAACGAATCGCAAGCGTGCGCAGCTTTTATATAAATAAAGAAGAAGGGAAACACTAAATTATTAAATTAAGATAATAATATATAGGATAGTTAGTCCATTATGAGACTAATTATCCTTTTTTTATAATTAGACATCTTTCAAGAAATCATGGACCTATATGACGATTATTTGTATAAAGTGGTTGATGAATTTGATCCGGACCATAACTTTATGTTTGTGAAGATTTGGGAAGAATGCCGGAGAGCCCCTAATCTATTCGGATATATAAAAGTAGCTAAAATTCTTGAAAAAGCATTAAATTGAGCTTTCATTCCCAATTTTTCTCACTGCTTCGATAGGGAACTTTTTAAATTGTATATCATGAATTCTTGATAAAATTTATCCTATCTTCCACATTTTTAGGCATCTTTTTAAATTCATCTGTGCATTTTAACCATAACTATATAAATGCAGGGAAGAAAATTTAATGTCTACACAAAATTCCGAACAAATAAAGAAGCATTTGCTATTTAATAAAAACCACCTTCCATTTAAAAAAATCGAATTTTACAAATTATTCTTTTTAGAACCGAGGTTAAAATCTTCTTTTAGGAATTCCAACATAAGTTCTTGTCCTTTTTCAATTTTAGAACCATCAGCATTCACAATACTTGGTGAATAGTCCAATATTTTAGTTCAAATCCATAAAAATTAAAATTAGTGTTGTTTTTTATATTGATTTATATTATTCTCATTCAGTTCAATGGGAGTACCTGTATTTTCTGTACAGGCTGATAAAAGAATAATTAACAAAACTGCAATAATAATCTCTTCATTAATCCATCCCCTTTTTATAAAATATCTCTTAATATACCTTTGGAAATTCCTGTTCCCTAAATATTAACATAACAAAGGATGTAAATAGTTCGATTTTCCATTTCCACGCTGAGTAGTGAGGTTGCAAAAATATTTGACACCCTTACTACTAAGTGTTACAATATACCCGTAATAAGTAATACTTAATAGATTGATTTACAAAAAGCTATTAAGTAAAAAATTCCCCTTAGTACTAAGTTGTACTGAATACAAGTCAGACAACATAGAGGAGGCTCTGAACATGGAAAATTTAACTGAAATGCTGAAGGGTGCGCTGGAAGGCTGTGTGCTGGAAATCATCAGCCGCCATGAAACTTATGGCTATGAGATTACTCGTCGCCTGAACGAGCTTGGGTTTACAGAAGTCGTGGAAGGGACAGTCTACACTATCCTTGTGCGATTAGAAAAGAAAAAACTAGTGAACATAGAAAAAAAACCGTCAGATATGGGGCCTCCCCGCAAGTTTTACTCACTTAATGAGGCTGGCCGCCAGGAACTTGAGTTGTTTTGGGAAAAATGGGATTTTGTATCATCAAAAATCAACGTCTTGAAGTCCATTTAGCTTCATAAAATATTCCGTCTGATATTTTTGGAGTGTCGTGTTCAGCGTTATAAAAAAGGAGGAAAAATAACATGTTGGAAATATTCAAAAAAATGATTGGTGATAAAAAAGAGTATAAGATGATGATGGCACGGGTTGAAGCCCTTCCAAAGGACTACGAGTTTGTATTTAAGAAAATTCAAAACTACATGTGGAATTTCTCAGCGGGCAACGGGATGGATATGTTGCACATGCAGTATGAATTAATCGAGTTGTTCGAAGCCGGTGCAGCGGAAGGCAGACAAGTGCTAGAAATCACTGGGGACGACGTGGCGTCCTTTGCCGACGAACTAGTGGCAAACGCTAAAACCTATGTCGCCAAGTATCGTGAAGATTTGAATCAGAGTATCATGAAGCAATTGGGAAAAAAATAAATTCAATAAATAATACCGACTGAATAGCTGGTTTAAAATGTGAATTGCCATCTTCGCTATTCAGTTATTTTTCAACTAGGTACTAAGTGATACAGATTATCAGTCTTACTAAATAGAGCGGTATAGATAATCTAGCTCCGCAAGGCGCTTTTATAAGGAGGAAAAAATTATGATAAATGCAGCGATTTCTGTAAAAGGGTTAAAAAAATCCTTTAAAGACAAGGAAGTCTTAAAGGGGGTGGATTTTGAGGTGTGGCGTGGCGAAATTTTCGCACTGCTGGGCTCAAATGGAGCTGGCAAGACGACGACGGTCAACATCCTCTCGACGCTGATGAAGGCCGATGGCGGTGAAGTAGGTATTTGCGGCTTTGACGTCCAGCGTCAACCGGATCATGTTCGCCAGAGCATTAGCCTGACAGGGCAGTTCGCAGCTTTAGACGGCATGCTCACCGGGCGGGAAAACCTGATGATGATCGCCAAGTTGCGGGGAGTTTCCAATCCCGCTCAAGTCGCCGACAATCTGCTTACAAGGTTCAGCCTGACCGATGCGGCCAACCGTCGGGCAGACAAATATTCCGGAGGGATGAAGCGCCGGCTTGACATCGCCATGAGCCTGATCGGGACGCCAGCAGTCATTTTTCTCGACGAACCGACGACAGGACTTGACCCCGAAGCGCGGATTGAAGTCTGGGATACCATTAAGGAGCTTGCTGGTGGCGGCACGACGATCTTGCTGACGACCCAGTATTTGGAGGAAGCAGAGCAACTGGCAGACCGTATCGCCATCCTGCATGGTGGAAAAATCATCACGACTGGTACTCTTACTGAACTCAAAGAGATGTTCCCGCCAGCGAAAGTGGAGTACATCGAGAAGCAGCCGACATTGGAGGAAATCTTCCTCGCGATCATCGGTAAAAAGGAGGAGATGTAAATGAAAAGTAAAACAGGGGTATTACTAGGGCGTTTAATGCGCAATATCATGCGCAGCCCAGATACGATTATCACTGTGGCAATTACGCCGATTATGATGCTGCTGCTGTTTGTCTACGTATTTGGTGGTGCCATAGAGACAGGTACGGACAACTACGTCAATTATTTATTACCGGGAATCTTGCTGATGGCTATCGCATCCGGCGTTGCTTACACTTCCGTGCGACTGTTTACAGATGTAAAGAGCGGGCTGATGGCGCGTTTCATTACCATGCCTATCAAGCGCTCGTCGGTATTGTGGGCTCACGTGTTGATCTCGCTTGTTTCCAATGCACTTACTGTCGTGGTGATTATCCTCGTAGCACTCTTGATGGGCTTCCGTTCCAACGCTAATATCCTGGATTGGCTCGCGGTAGCTGGGATACTCGCGCTGTTTACGCTGGCACTGACATGGCTGGCGATCATTCCCGGATTAACAGCGGGGTCTATGGAAGGGGCGACAGCCTACTCCTACCCACTGATTTTCCTGCCGTTTATCAGCTCGGCCTTTGTCCCTACTGAGACCATGCCTAAAATTGTCCGTGTGTTCGCTGAGAACCAGCCCGTGACTTCAATCGTGAATGCGATGCGTGCCCTCTTGTATGAAGGGTCTGTTGGCAACAGTATCTGGATCGCGCTTGCCTGGTGCGTCGGCATCATGGTCATCGCTTACTTCTTCGCCAGTAAAGAATTTAAACGCAAGTTAGGGTAAATACACCATTATCGGATTAGCCATATCAATTATTAGTCACTGCGATAATACATTTGCTATGACATGGAAGGCTGCTTAAATGCCAAGGCAACTATCGGCAAAATCATGGAAATCCTCAAAATTGGTGTGATTGGTGGCGGCTCGATCAACTTATCCCAATCCAAGATTTGCCATGCATTCTTTAGAAGAATTTCCAGCGGGTAGTGCTCTTTCACAGGAGGAGAAATTAAAAGAATAAAGACCATGGATATAATTTACAGTAAAAGAGTAGATTCCGAAGCAAAACCGCTTTGGTAATCAGTGTCATTAACTTAAGGAACTATGGATTACATTTCAGTTGGAATGTGATTCATAGTTTTTTTCGATTGAAGGAAAAAATTTTAAAAGTAGCACGAAAAGAGAGAATGCCCCCTTAAATCGGATTTTAAGTTGTTTTATTCTATCTTTTCTACGATTCGTTTTTCTAGAAAATGGACCTTTAACGGAACAACTTATTGTCACTAAACAATTCCCTAATCAGCCTTTTGATTCAGATGTACTTTTCCTTTAATTTAGCAGCATCTAAATAGCCGTTTCTCTGAAATTATGCGACAACTATTGTACAAATGGGTGCTGCCATTGATGTTCCTGATAAGGAGAAATAGGTAGGAGAGCGAATCGTTGGATAATTTAGAAAGAGAGAAAAAGGGAGAAAAAAAATATGCTCGGCTAATGAAAAAAATTATTTACATTTGAAAAATAGAGGAGTAATATAATCACAGTTTCAAATTTCTAAATCGCTGAAACCATTGGTGCGGGGGAACCATTTTACTGGATTTTTAAAATCCAAGGGGTGAATCCTTTCTTAGGTAGGGCTACTCAAATGGCCCGAATCCGACAGCTAACCTCGTAAGCGTTATATGAGAAGGAAGGTGGAGCTTGTGAGCAAAAAATTCTAATGCCTGCAGGTCTATTTCTTGATGACTTGCAGGCATTTTCTGTTTAAGATTTAAATTTCGAAAAAAGGGAATTATACACCTATAAAAATGTGGTGGTGGGAATCGATGATGTCATCCATAAAGAGATTATTAATAGGAAGACCTTTACAATCAGCAGAACTTGGAGAACAGAAGCTTAATAAAACAAAAGCTTTAGCGATTCTTTCATCTGATGCTTTATCTTCCGTCGCATATGGACCGGAACAAATATTATTAGTATTAATTACAGTTGGAGCAGCAGCATTTTGGTACTCTATTCCAATTGCTGCCGGGGTTCTAATTTTATTAACTGCTCTGATTTTGTCTTATAGACAAATTATTTTCGCTTACCCTCATGGTGGAGGAGCATATGTCGTATCGAAAGAAAATTTAGGCGTTAATTCGGGATTGATCGCTGGGGGTTCTTTATTAGTCGATTACATTTTAACAGTAGCTGTAAGTGTATCTGCAGGTACGGATGCGATTACATCCGCTTTTCCGGAACTCCATCCATATAATGTATTTATCGCGATTATTTTTGTAGTGTTTCTGACGATTTTAAATTTAAGAGGGGTAACCGAATCTGCTTCTGTATTAGCTTATCCTGTCTATTTATTTGTTGCAGCTTTATTTTTATTAATTGCGGTAGGCTTATACAAAATTGCAACAGGCCAGGTTCCACCAGTTTTACATTCACCAGTCGGTACACCAGTAGCAGGAATTAG
Source organism: Metabacillus fastidiosus NBRC 101226 (assembly GCF_001591625.1). Classification (GTDB taxonomy): domain Bacteria; phylum Bacillota; class Bacilli; order Bacillales; family Bacillaceae; genus Metabacillus; species Metabacillus fastidiosus. The sequence continues at coordinate 10,659 of NZ_BCVG01000021.1, read as the reverse complement.
CTTATTTATACTTCTAAGGGCATTTGCCTCCGGAAGTTCGGCATTAACAGGGGTGGAAGCAATTTCAAATGCAATTCCTAACTTTAAACATCCTGCCCCTAATAATGCAGCTAAAACATTAATTGCGATGGGATCTTTACTCGCTGTACTGTTTTCGGGAATCGTTTATTTAGCTTATTATTACAGCATTATTCCGAATGCAGAAGTAACAGTCGTTTCCCAGATTGCCGAAAGTGTATTTGGCCGTAATTTCATGTATTTCTTTATTCAGGGAACGACAGCGCTAATTTTAATTTTAGCGGCGAATACGGGATATTCCGCTTTTCCGCTGCTTGCTGTTAACCTTGCCAAAGATAAATTTATCCCGAGGATGTTTACGATAAGGGGAGACAGATTAGGATATTCAAATGGGATTATTATTCTCGGTATAGCATCGATTCTTTTAATTATTGCATTTGAAGGGCAGACAGAGCATCTTATTCCCCTTTATGCAGTCGGAGTATTCATTCCGTTTACATTGTCACAGACCGGAATGATTGTAAAATGGGTGCGTGAAAAACCGGCAGGGTGGATTCCAAAGCTGATGATTAATGCAACCGGTGCAATCATTAGTTTTATTGTAACGATTATGTTCTTTTTAACGAAATTCCCGCAAATATGGCCGGTATTAATCTTCTTGCCTATCATCATTTATATGTTCCATACAATTAGGAAACATTATGATGCGGTAGGGGAGCAATTGAGATTGACGACTTGTGAACCGTCTTTTCAGATTGAAGGAAATGTCATTATCGTTCCGGTCGCTGGAATGACACATGTTGTGGAAAATTCTTTAAAGTATGCAAAATCACTTTCACCTAATCAGATACTTGCTGTCTATGTTGCATTTGACAGGGAGGAAGAGAAGCGATTTAAAGAGAAATGGAAGCAGTGGCAGCCTGATGTCCGGTTAGTAACGCTTCATTCTCATTACCGCAGCATTATTCAGCCGCTTACAAAGTTTGTTGATACTGTGGAACATAAAGCGAGAGAAGCGAACTACCAAGTAACAGTTGTTATCCCGCAGTTTATACCGAAAAAAGGCTGGCATAATATTTTGCATAACCAATCGAGTTTGCTCATTAAGACATTCCTGCTTTATAAGAGAAATGTCGTTATTACGACAGTGCCTTATCATTTGAAGAAATAAATAAAAGGAGTTTGGAAGCGGAAGTGCTTCTAACTCCTTTTTATTTTAAACGAATTAAAATGTTATTATATAATGAAGTTATTACATAACAGAATGCTTAATATTATATAAGGGGGAAGTATAGTGAAACTAGACCCGCTCCAGTTAATAGAATATGAAATCGCCCTGCTCGTTCGTCTTACAACTGCACATAGCCCGCGTCTTGGAAGCCTGGATCGGTCAGAATATTTAATTTTATGTGAATTAGATGAAAATGGTCCTTTAGCTATTAATGTGCTCGCTGAAAAACTAATGCTTAATATTTCAACTGCAAGCAGGCAAGTAGGTGCTTTAGAAACAAAGAAATACATTCATCGTTATCCTGACCCTAATAATGGACGAATTAGTCTGATGGAAATTACGCCGGAAGGACAGGATATCCTTACAAAAGTTCAGAAAGCCCGCTATGCTGTTTATAAAGAAATACTTCAGGAATGGACAGAGGAGGAATTGAAGCAGCTGGAAAATAATCTGACCCGCCTTAATCGTGATTTTAAGAAATGGGGCAATTAATTTATATTGAAAAGTGGAGAAAGAGATAAGGCTGTTGACAAGATGTTACAGTCTTTTTTGTTAAGTACTAATAAAGTTGTTTCTTATTGGACTAACGGAGTAGGTTAGTTCAATTAGATGCATAACTAATTTAGTGAGGAATATGGTTTTTTATGGTGATATAAAAAGAAGGAGGTGCAGTAGATTTGGTTTATTGGAAATTAAATTATAAGAAGAAGTTTATTTGGAGTTTATTACAAATCCCAGTGGTGATTGCCTTAATAATATTGATATTACTTTCAAATAATTTGTCACTGTTTTTATCTATTGTATTTATTACTGCACTCATTGCAGTGTCAATCATTACATTATTTTATACTTATTATAAATGGAAGAAAGAGAAACAAATTGATACATAGAATTTTTGAACCGTGATTTCTTATTAAAGTAACGGGGCAGGTTAGTCGAATATTATGTTATGATGAAAAAATAGATTTTTTAGGGGGGAGTAAGATGGTTACATGCTATCTGAAATATGTTATTGACCCGTATAAAGTAAAGGAATTTGAAGAATACGGTAAGATGTGGATTCGATTAGTTAATAAATTAGGCGGTACACATCAAGGTTATTTCCTTCCACATGAAGGTGCTAATAATATTGCTTATGCCCTATTCACTTTCCCTAGTTTAGCAGCATATGAAGAGTACCGAGGAAAGATGGTATTGGATGCCGAATGTCAGGAAGCTTATAAATTTGCAGAGGAAACGAAATGTATTCTAAGTTATGAGAGAAGCTTTATGCGACCTGTATTCGAGTGAACAAAAAATTATACATATCTTGTTCAACTAACGGGTGCATTTCTGCAATAAGCAGGAATGCTTTTTCGTATTGTGTTAACGGGGCAGGTTAGTTGAAGAAGAATAATTAGTAAAGTAATATTGTTAGAAGAAGGAAAACAAGAATATAATCAAGATTTGATTATAGGGGAGATTGAATTTTGTGAACCACTTTAAGTTTTTTGTTTATCAAGTCGTTTTTTCTATTATTGGTATAGCAAATAATTATTTTTTTAGGGAGTTTATTTATGAACACTTCCACATTAATAATAAATTTATTATTTCATTAATTAAAACACCTATTGATTTGATAATACTTTATTTTACTTTTAAGTTATATTTCTTATTAAAAACTAAGCTGAGATACAAGATTTTAATTCATATAGGTGCTTTTATTGTTGGGGCAGTAATTTTAGGGTTAATAACTAATTATATAGTTATGTAAAAATCTTGAGGTTCAACGAATGATTTTTTCTTCAACTAACAGGTGCATTTCTGCAATAAGCAGGAATGCTTTTTCGCATTGTGCTAACGGTGCAGTTTAGTTAAATAAGAAAAAAATATTAATTATATACTGGGTTTTAGGGTTAATATTGAGGAAAAGCTATTTTTCTTGTGAGGGATTATATAATGAGTAATTATCAAGAAGGTTATTTATGTAGATGTTGCGGAAAGTATCACAATGAACTTCCAATGAGTTATGGAAGTCCAGTTCCTGATTATTGTTACGACGTACCATCAGAGGAACAAGAAAGCCGGATAGAGATAAACGAAGATTTGTGCATTATTGACGGTGAGTATTTTTTTATTCGTGGATGTATTGAAATTCCTGTAATAGATGGAAAGGGACCATTTATTTGGGATGTCTGGGTTTCATTAAGCGAAGGAAATTTTGATAAAACTAATGATTATTGGGAAGTGGAAGGAAGAGAACAAGAACTAGAGCCAATGTTTGGCTGGTTATCAACTTCAATCCCTAGTTATCCTGAAACAATAAATTTAAAGACAATGGTTCATACTCTTTCCGTTGGAGTACGTCCTTATATAGAGTTAGAACCAACTGAGCACCCCTTAGCTATAGATCAAAGAGAAGGTATAACAATAGAACGTATAAAGCAGATTGCAGAAGAACTATGTGATGAAGAGGAACAATAATAACTTTTCTTGTTGAACTAACGGGTGCTTTAGCTTAATAAGATTTAAACAACTTTATTATTGATTTTTGAGCACAAGCATATTTAAATGAACAGAAATTAAACAACTTTAAAGAGCCTTTCTACAATAAAATGTAGAAAGGCTCTTATATTTTTATATCAAAATTAAATAACTTTATTATCATCTAACATAATGTTAGAATTCAATTCTATACATAGATATTCTATATAATTAAAGGAGATTCCAATGAACAAAAAGGTTAAAACTATTCTAATAACAATAATAGTATTTGTACTTGTATTTATGGGTGCTAAGTTTATATCTAAGGAACTTGATGATATGTGTGGAAATGATATTAAACAAAAAATATCTTCTCCTAATGGTGAGAATGTAGCCTATATTTTTGAAAGAAGTTGTGGTGCAACAACAGGATTTTCACCTCAGTTATCAATTTTAGAGAAAGACGATAAATTCAAAAATAAATCTGGAAATACATTTAGGGCAAATAAAGACTTTTCGATTGAATGGCTAGATAATAAACATCTAAAAGTTATTTACCATAAGTCTTCGGAAACTTACAAAATGGAGAAAAAATCAAATGGAATTGAGATAGAATACATGAGTCAATAAAAGACTAAAAGGATCTTTGTTAAAGCCCCTTTTAGTCTTTGTAAAATGTGACTTATGTTAACTAGATATGAAGGAAGCATATGTAACTTTAGAAAAGAATATACCGTCTAGAAAAATGGACCAATAAATCCATATTTAGATGAAATCAAGGGATTCGTTTATTTGTATAAGTTATTTAGTATTGAATAAACATTTTGATTTAAAAAGGTTGTGGTTTGATGAAGTTACATTATTTCATACAATTAGGTACCTCATTGCTTTTCTTTTCTTTTTCAACTTTTGCAGCATGGTATGAAGGAAGTGCTTTGTTAGATAATGAGTATGAATGGAAATATACTGCGAAGTTTACATATTGGCTTAAAGGTGAACCTACAAATTATAAAGATATCATGCAAATAGACTATTTTGTTTATGCTGCAAAATTCAGACCTCTTTTTATATGGCTAATGATCATTAGCATAGTATATTTTCTAATAATAATTTCAATCATTATTAAAAAATATCTTAAAGATAATAAAATAATAGATAAAACTAAAAGGATCTCTTGATGATGAAGGATCCTTTTTTACTGTCGATAATGTGTAATATGTTAACTAGACTTATATAAAGGACTTATTTTAGATATTTAAATATCCTATTCAACTAAAGGGACAGTTTAGTGCAAAAAGGAATGAGAAAACAAAATATATAAGAGCTTTACTAATTGCTGTAGGCTCTTAAAAATATAGACATAAATTTAAGCTAACAAAAGAACACAAACTTTTGAAAAGAGTGTGTTCTTTTTACAATTATTAATTTTTACTAATTTGTGTTTTTTCAATGCCACTCCAAGCAATTAGGAAAGCTAATAATAATAAAGCTATTGTCCAAGGGAAAGAAAGAACACCTATTGTTTCCATTAGGAGAGCTCCAACAAAACTACCCATACCAATCCCAAGATTCCATGTTGTTACAAGCATAGATTGAGCAACATTTGAACCATTTCCACTAACATTTGCAATTGCAGTTTGTAAAAGTGTTGCTGCTCCTCCAAATGTTAACCCCCATATTGCAACGGAAATATAGATTACTATAGCTATATCCAAGCTTAGTCCGAGAACTAAAGAGGCCAAACCGAATCCCGAAAGGCTTAACAACACTAATCTTCTCAGCATTTTATCAATCAATAATCCAACAATCCAAATACTAATTAGTGCCATGGCACCAAACGTCAGTAAGATTATATCCAACTGGTTTGATAAACCAAATTGATATAAATATGGAGCAATATAAGTGTAGAGTATATTATGGGATAATACCCACGCTAATACAATCAGTAAAATGGGCCTTACTTTTGGAGTTAACCAAACTTTTACAATAGACAAACGCTTTTCGGATGATTGTCCAGGAAAATTGGGAAGTTTCCAGATACTCCAAAAGATTAATATTAATGTCATTAACGACATTAATATAAAGACAAAACGCCATCCCATAAAAGAACCAAAGTATGTGCCTAGGGGAACTCCAAAAGCTAAGGCTAAAGGTGTTCCGACCATAGCTACCGCCATCGCTTTTCCTTTAAGAGCGTCTGTCACCATAAGTCGGGCATAGCCTGCCGTAATACCCCAAAGAACACCTGCAGTTATACCGGCAAGGAATCTTGCAATTAGAGTTAAGATATAATTCGTTGAAACTGCTGTAATCGTATTAAAGATTAGAAACCCGAGAATACATAATAGAAGCAACGGCTTTCTTCTCCATCCTTGAGTTGCAATTGTCAGAGGAATAGCTGCCAGTAATGAACCTAATGCGTAAGCAGTAACAAGTTGACCAGCAAGAGATTCCGTAATTTTCAGTCCATTTCCTATTTCAATTAACAAACCAGCTGGAATTGTTTCTGTTAATGCACAAATAAATCCAGCCAATGCTAAAATAATCAAACCGTTCCAGGGAAGGTGCTCTGAATCGTTAGCGGTTGTTACATCTTGCGGAATACTTGTAACGTTGGTCATATCTCTACCATCCTTTCTTGTTTACTTTATTTCTAGGTACCATGATAATGAAACCTTGAAATAAAGTATTTTTTGTCTTATTTTAATTCACCATAAACTGCGTCACATAAGTCTACTGTGAATTGGCCTGACATTCCCTCAAAGGCTGTATTGGTAAAGGAAACTACAGTTAATTTTTCTTTCGGATCTACAAACCAAGAATGTCCGTAAGCTCCTCCTAATCTCCAAGTACCAATTGACTCTTTTGTTTTTGCCTCCCGTGGATCTTTTAGTATTGTAAATCCTAAACCAAAACCCCTTCCAGGCCAGTTCGCTAATGATAAATCTCCAGTTTGGATTTTTGTCATCTCTTTCTTTAGATCACTGGAAAGTAGCCTAGTACCTACTCTTAACTCTTCCAAAAAAGACATAAAGTCATCTGCCGTTCCATTCATACCAGAACCACCAGAAGGAAAAGCAGTGTTATCAAATACACGATCAGGTTCAAATATTATACCTGCTGTGCCTTCAAATACAGGCACTATCTCTTTGTCGCCCATTCTTCTAGGGATAGGGGAATCACTAACATATTGGGTTACTAATCTTTGCTGGTCTTTAACTTCAAATGAAGTATTTATCATTTTTAATGGATCTGTAATCTGATACTTAATTAAGTCTGGCAAGGGCTTTCCATATGCCCTACTTATAACTGCTCCTAAGACATCCAAGGCAATGGAGTACCCCCAGTTTGTTCCTGGCTCATATAATAATGGTGTTGTAGAGAGTCTCTTTAAATTTTCTTCTAAAGAAATTCTAGAAAGGTCCATCCCGTCGGAAACACCAGCCTTTTTGTATGCTCCTCCGCCTTCGGGTTCCAGAAAACCATATGTTAACCCAGCAGTGTGAGTCAATAGATGTTTTATAGTTATTTTTGGTTTAACTCCATTAATTAATGAAGGTTGGAATTCCGGAATCCATTTAGTAACCGGATCATCTATTTCAATAATTCCTTTGGATATTAGAATCAAAGCAGCTGCAGAAACTATTGGTTTAGTTACAGAGGCCATGCGAAATATCGAGTCTTCATGCATTTTAATTTTTTCTTCCCTATCAGCATATCCCCCCGCATTTTTGTAGATGAGCTTACCATCTTTGTTTATCAAAGTAACGGTACCAACAATCTTGTTGTGTTCTATAGCTTTGTTAATAACATCATTCACTCGTTTGCTTAAACTAGCAATTTCGTTATCTGTAGTTAACATGAACAACACGTCCTTATCTGTTTTTTTAATACAACTTAATTTTATAGAAAACAACAAATGTTTTACACAAAGTTCCATTTGGATATTTTAAATAATAATTATAAATTATCTGTTTTCACATGGATTCACTTATATATTATAAATTGGAAATTCTTTATGCAATGATTTATAATGAAGTAACAATAAATCCGAATGAGAAAATAAAGAAAAACCTAATGAGGTTATAAATATTAGTTATATGTATATAAATACTTATACAATATAAGAAGAAGGAGTGCGTTTTATATGGATAGTGTAGATCGAGAAATATTGATGTATATGCAAGAGGATGCAAAATTGTCTATGACATCAATTGGCAAGTTGATTGGAATGTCTCAACCCGCAATTACAGAAAGAGTAAAAAGGCTAGAGGAACAAGGAATTATCGCTAATTACAGAACAATTGTAGCGAATGATAAAATAGGAAAGTCTACTGTAGCATTTATTTTGTTTAGAACTACGCAATGTTTAAACTTTGTGGATTATTGTGAGAAAACCCCCCAAGTAGTAGAGTGTCATCGTATTAGTGGAGAATTTAATTACTTGATCAAAGTAGTAGTTGAATCGACAAAAGAACTAGAACTTTTTGAAAATGAAAGTATGAAATATGGAAATTCAACAACATTAATTTCACTTTCTTCACCTATAGACTATAAACCATTAATTCCTTCCAATAATTTATTAAAAGACATAAATAAATTAGGATAATGTTAAAATTAGTTCCCGTAATAAAGAAATGGGATAGGATTAGTTTATGAAGAAATGCACTTAAGCTAACGGGTGCTTATGTTAAAAATAGGATGACTGCGGCGGTCCTGTTTTCTTATTGTGCTAACGGGGCAGGTTAGTTGAAGAACGATTGTGGAAAATTCCATAAAAAAGAACGCATTTTTTCAGATAACAAATAGCGTGCTTATTTTATGAACATTGTAATGAGTCTGCACTTATTAGACTAACTGAATGTATAAAGCAGAATATCGTGAAATGATATTCTGCTCCTGAGAAAAAACTTATTCTCCTTGGGCACCGTTTGTAGTCACTCTTCGAATGTGGTTATCTTCAAAATTGTTTTGACGAGCTTTCTCCACTTTATCATTTAAAAGTTTCTTTTGGTCTACCTCTGATGAAGGTGTCTGCTTATCTTTGGACATTGGTGTACCTTCTTTGTTAAGACATTCCCTACCTTCTTATTTTGCGGTCCTTTTAAAAAAATAATCATAGAACATAAAATTGCAAATAAATGGACTTAAGGTGAATGGGGCATGGGTTGAAGATGGAATTCCAGCAGGCAGCTCTCTTTTTCGTTGATCAACTAAAGGGGCAGATTAATACAATATATTTAGATTCAAATTAGGTGTTTATATATGGGGATGCCTACTGAATTAGACGGTGGAAAGGTTATTCATATTAGAGGTTATTTACATTACAATAATGGTGAAAGATTAAAATCGAATTAATTAATGGATGGAATGATTATTAGTGGAACACTGGGAATATAGTGAATTGTTCGAAACAATTCATGAGGTATATGAAGAGTTTTTAACTGAAGATAGAGGACATAAACATGCAATAGCAAGGTTAGTGGATGATTTCAGTAATTTAGGCAAGGTAGAAGATATAATTGTTGATGTTGCTATAGGCGAAATTGTAGTGACTCATGATAAAGTTTTTATTGGTTATGTTGAAAATATAACAAAGAGGTTAAGTATGTTTAACCTACAAGAAGTAGAAGGTGAATTAACAAAAGAAGAAATCAATGACTTATTGAAAAGAATAAATAAAGTAATTGATGGACTAAAAAATGCAGAAGTTGATTATAATCTATCAGCAGAATTGTGATATTTATAAGAGATTGTGAAGGAATGTACTTAAAGTAACGGGTGCTTTAGTGAAAAAAGACTGTCTTTTTGACGGTCTTTTTTGGTGAGATTAACACAAATACATTTTTGTAAAGTGCCTGTTACTTATTTATAGAGTTATTATTGCTCTCATCATTACTTTTGGAAGCTGTTTTGTCATCGACTTCAGCCCCTTCTACAATCTGGTTACCAATAGCACCGCCTGAAACACCGCCTATAACAGTACCAATTAGTCCAAATTGAGCACCTATCATAGCACCCGCAACGGCTCCATTAAGAGTTCCTGCTGCTGCTGCTTCACCAAAGTCACTCGCACCTTGATTAGCATTACTACCAGCTTGATTGTTGCCACTTTCTTCTATATTTCTACCAAAGTTATTGCGTTCGTTACTCTGATTCATCTATTCACTTCCTTGTTTATTAATGGGGAATATGCTAATGATGAAAGCACACGATCCTAAACATATACTACCCAGCTGAAGTAGTTTTACTCACTATATGTTGGTTCAAGATATGGTTGTTTTATCGACAGCCATTTTTTCTTGTTCAACTAACGGGTGCTTTTGGTGAAGAAGGAATAAAAAATGATCAAACCTTTTTATAAAAACACATTCAATTTAACATAAGAAGAACATGTTTTGATTAATCTTTTTTTAAAAATATACTCTTTTCTTTTGTTCGTTTATCAAGATTAATAACATTGTTTCAATTAAACTTTATTTTAAAGCTACAGATGGAAGTTATTGAAAAATTTTGTATTTTCTTATATCATAATACATAGAAACACTATGTATATAGAAGATCTATATTTTATTAGTAATGGAGGAAACTGAATGACAAAGAAGATGGTGATAATCAGTAGTATAATGTTAGTTATCGTCAGCATGTCAGTCATAGTTATCATTGTAGCTTTACCTATAATACAGTCATTTATAGATTATAATGCTGTTGAAGAAGAGGTGAAAAGTGCAAATAGGGATGAAATTCAACAATTTATGGGGGACATGGAGAAAGGAATAGAGAAGGAAATCACGGTAGCTAGACGATTTTATGGAGGAAGATCTTCTTTAGCAAGTAATGCACCTGAAGAGCCAAAAGGCTGGGTCATTTATCATTTAAAATCTGTTTATGATGAAGCAGCTAAAGAAAGTTGGATAGAAGTTACGCCTGATCTTAGCCGTTTTAAG
>NZ_BCVG01000020.1 GCF_001591625.1 Metabacillus fastidiosus NBRC 101226 | reverse complement strand
CTTTTTTCTTCTATCCAAAGCGGAAGTGCCTCGCTCAGACCCGACAAGCATAAGGCACGGCATAATAGAAGGCGCTCTTTGCCTTCAATTATGATGGGACTTATGACTCGAGGGGCTAGGCACTGAAGCTAGACATACACTTTATTTGAAAACTATTCTTTTTTCTTCTATCCAAAGCGGAAGCGTCTGTTTAGCCCTGACAAGCATAAGACAGACATGAATAGAAGACGCTCTTTGTCTTCAATTCATGAATGGCTTATGTCTCGAGGGTCTAGGCACTGAAGCTAGACATACACTTTATTTGAAAACTTAATTATTTTTTCCTTTATCAAAAGCGGAAGCGTCTGTTCAGACCCGACAAGCAGGCCCATGAGTTCAGGCACTGAAGCTAGACATAAATACTACAATTAAAACTCAATTATTTTAACATATCTTAAACCTAACCTACATTAATGTATTCGGGTTTAAATCCATCGCAATTATTAAGTCATCTTTTGCTATCTGCTGTGCATAATGTTCGATTACCTTTTTTAATACAGCATGCAGATTTTTTTCCCGCTTGTATTTTATCATGCACTGGTAACGATATCTATCTTTAATCCTCGGAATTGGTGAAGCGACCGGTCCTAAAATAATCGTTTGCGGACTTAATTCTCTCCTTAAAAACGAAACGATTTGTTCTGTTACAGAAGCAGCTTTCGTAACTTCTGGATGTGAAATAGTAACGAGGGATAAATAATAGAACGGCGGGTATGAATGCTGTTTGCGGATTAGCATTTCTTTCTCGTAAAACAGATTATAATCATACTGACTCGCGAGCTGAACACTGTAATGCTCCGGTGTATATGTCTGGATAACGACCTCTCCTGGAAGCTCATGTCTCCCCGCTCTGCCGCTCACTTGTGTTAAAAGCTGAAATGTCTTTTCTGATGCCCTGAAATCAGGAAGATTAAGCATCGTATCCGCTGTTAGCACGCCAACTAATGTAACATTAGGGAAATCAAGCCCTTTTGCAATCATCTGTGTTCCTAATAAAATGTCGGCACGTCCTTCTCCAAACTCTGTTAACAGCTTCTCATGTGCCCCTTTTCTTGATGTTGTATCTACATCCATCCGAATAATCCGTGCTTCAGGAAGAACTTTCAAAATTTCCTCTTCCACCTTTTGTGTTCCTGTACCGAAAAAACGAATATGTTCACTCTCACACTCTGGACATTTTGTCGGCATATGCTCCTCATGACCGCAATAATGACATTTCAAACTTTGGCTAAAGCGATGATACGTAAGAGAAATATCACAATGCGCACACTGGATAACATAACCGCAATCACGGCACATAACAAAGGAAGAATAGCCTCTGCGATTTAGAAAAAGAACGGATTGCTCCCCTTTTACTAACCTGTCCTGGAGCTTTTCAATTAAATTCGTCGAAAACATCGTCCTGTTTCCAGTTCTTAATTCCTCACGCATATCGACAATTTCAACAGCCGGCATTGAACGCGCATTAACACGGTCTGCCAAAGTAAGAAGCTTATACACATTTTTACTGGCACGCGCGAATGATTCAAGCGTCGGTGTAGCACTTCCCAAAATAACTGGACACTGATGATAATTACCACGGTAAACAGCTACATCACGTGCGTGATAGCGCGGATTTTCTTCTTGTTTATAGCTTGATTCATGTTCTTCATCAATAATAATCATGCCAAGGTTTTCAAACGGAGCAAAAATTGCTGACCTCGCGCCAACGACTACTTTTACTTCCTTCCGTTCAATTTTCCGCCATTCGTCATATTTTTCACCAGTGGAAAGACCACTGTGTAAAACAGCAACAAGCGAACCGAATCTCCCTTTAAAACGGTTTACCATTTGTGGTGTTAAGGAGATTTCCGGAACGAGAACGATTGCCTCTTTTCCTTCATTCAGCACTTTCTCAATCGACTGAAGATATACTTCTGTTTTCCCGCTTCCCGTCACACCATACATAAGGAAAACTTCGTGTTTTTTATCGTTTACTGCTTCAAGAATCGGTACAATTGCTTTTTCTTGCTCCTCATTCAGCTGAAGCGGTATCGTTTTTTGGAACGAACGATCTTCATATGGATCGCGATACACTTCTCTTTCTTCTTCTATTAAAATATCTTTTTTAACGAGTGTTTTTACAGATGCAGCTGAACAGTTTAATACAGATACCAGCTCCTGCATAGGAATAGATTTTTGCTCAGACTGCAGAAAAAAATGAACAATTTCCTTTTGTTTTTTTGCCTGTACAGTAAGGCTGTTATAATAATCACGAAGCTCGTCTTTATTTACGTTAACAGAAATATATTTCAACATTTTTTTCTTCGTCTTTTGCTTCACTTCATAAATAATTTCAAGATTTTGTTTTGCCGCTTCTTTTTGAATAACAGAGATTGGGATTTCATTCTCAATGTCCTTCCAATTAAGCTCATTTCTTTTTTCAAAAAATGGCTGTAAAAGAATATCTATTTCACTAAGCTTTTCTCTTCCTATTAACGAAATAATTTTTTCATATTTCGCTTTCATTGCGGCTGGGAGCATAGCTTGAAAAGCGGAAATTTTAAAGCATAATGTTTTTTCCGTCAGCCAATCGCCTAGTTGTAAAAGTTCAGGGGTTAAGCAAGGTGTTAAATCAAGCAGTTCAGAAATATTTTTTAATCGTTCAAATGCAGAATCATTTTTCACCTTTGTTATAAAACCCTGTACTTTACGAGGGCCAAATGGAACGATAACACGCATTCCCGGCTTTACAGCATCTTGCCATTTTTCAGGAATTTTATAATCGAACTCCCTGTCTGTCTGCATCGCCGCTACGTCCACGATCACACTTGCAAACTTCATTTTCTTTTCTCCCTTAACAGCTTGTTTACATGTAACAGCAGCTTGCTGGCAACCTCATTTTTTGTCATGAGCGGCAGTTCTATTTTTTCATTGTATTTATCATATATCGTCACAATATTTGTATCTGTTCCAAATCCTGCACCTTCTGTAAGAACATTATTTGCAACAATCATATCTAAGTTCTTCTTTTTTAATTTTCCTAATGCATAATTCTCGACTTCATTTGTTTCTGCTGCAAAACCGACAAGGAGCTGGTCATTTTTCAGTTCTCCTAATGTTTTTAAAATATCGGTCGTTTTTTCCATTTTAACTTCAAGCTGTTCTGTTTCTTTCTTCATTTTTTTATCAAGCGGATACTTTGGGCGATAATCAGCAACAGCAGCAGACTTAATAACAACATCCGCTTGATCATATTTCCTTAGTACTGCTTGAAGCATTTCTTCTGCCGACTCTACTTCAATTATTTCTACAAAATCCGGATGGCTGATCGCTGTTGGTCCAGTAACAAGAGTAACATTCGCTCCAAGCTTTGCAGCTTCCTCTGCAATTGCATATCCCATTTTCCCGCTCGAATAGTTGGAGAAATAACGAACTGGATCCACTTTTTCTCTCGTCGGACCTGCTGTAATAAGGATGTTCATATTTTTTAACAAGTCATCCGTTTTTAAGAAATATCTCTTTAATAAAGAAACTATTTTTTCCGGCTCTTCCAGCCTGCCTTTACCGACATATCCACAAGCTAAATATCCTTCACTCGGCTCAATGAATTGATAACCGTAATGATGTAATGTTTCAATATTTTTTTGCACTGCACGGTTGTCATACATATTCACATTCATCGCAGGAGCAATCCATACTGGTGCTTTCGTTGCAAGAAGCGTTGTCGTCATCATATCATCCGCAAGTCCGTTTGCGAGTTTTCCGATTGCATTCGCCGTTGCTGGTGCAACAATGGCAATATCCGCCCAATCTGCTAAATCGATATGCGCAATTACGCTTGAATCTTTTTCATCAAATGTATCAAAAAAAACATCATTTCTTGAAAGTGCCTGAAATGTAAGCGGGGTAACAAACTCACGCGCCGAATTTGTCATAATTACTTTAACGGCTGCTCCGCTCTGAGTCAGTTTACTCGTTAACGCAGCCGCTTTGTATACAGCAATCCCCCCGCTTACACATAGTAAGATCTTTTTTCCTTTTAACATTTCCTTCCCACCCGTTCGCATAGATTCTTATCCTATTTTAACAGTAAGTTTTCATAAAAGAAATAAAACATAGACTTTAATAGCAGAGAGATGATGCACCTTCAATATAAGTCATTCCATTTATTCAGCGTTACTTGTTGAGGAAATTATAAATATTTAATAATTATGCCATTACTGCTTGCTAAATAAAAACAAATGTTCTAAAATAAAAATAAGAACATTTGTTCACCACCAAATTAAAAAGCTCCTATACATAAAAAAAGACCTTCGATAACTGAAGGTCGGCCATAATTTATTTAGTTATTCTTTATTTTCATTCGTCTCATAATCAAGCAAACCTGCGTTCAGTTCTTCAAGTGCTTTACCGACAAATTTATGAGATACCGGCTTTTCAATTTGCTGGTCATTTTGTTCCTGCATTTCGCGCGCGCGTCTTGCAGCAACTGTAACAAGTGTGTATTTTGAATCAAGCTTATTCATTAGTACGTCTATTGATGGGTATAACATTTTTACTCAACCTCCAGCATTTTCATATAACGTTTGCTTACACGCTCACGGCGGCAATGTTCAGCTAGAACAATTGCATTAATTCGTTCACAAGCGAGTGTTACACTATCATTTTCTACAACATAATCATATGCACTCATCATAATGATTTCTTCTTTCGCAACTTTCATACGACCTTCAATAATATCATCTGTTTCTGTGCCTCTTGTTACAATTCTGTTTTTCAGTTCACTTAAACTAGGCGGTGCAAGGAAAATAAATAAACCGTCAGGGAATTTTTTGCGAACTTGCATTGCCCCTTGCACTTCGATTTCAAGGAAAACGTCTTTTCCTTCACTCAATGTTTTTTCAACATAATCAACAGGTGTGCCATAGTAGTTACCGACAAACTCCGCCCACTCTAATAATTTATCCTCACTGATCAGCTGTTCAAACTCTTCTCTCGTTTTGAAAAAGTAATCGACACCATCGACTTCGCCCGCGCGCGGTAATCTCGTTGTCATTGAAATCGAATATTCAAATTTCGTATCATTTTGTGAAAAAAGCTCTTTCCTAACCGTACCTTTCCCTACTCCTGAAGGTCCTGATAAAACGATTAATAAACCACGTTCACGCATATATCTTTCCTACCCTTCCTCTGTTAACTCATCCTTATTAGAAGCAAGTCGGTGTGCGACGGTTTCCGGCTGGACAGCAGATAAAATAATATGATCACTATCCATTATGACAACAGCTCTCGTTCTTCTGCCATATGTCGCATCGATTAACATTCCGCGGTCTCTTGCATCTTGGATAATCCGTTTTATTGGAGCAGATTCCGGACTTACGATTGAAATAATTCGGTTTGCTGACACGATATTGCCAAATCCTATATTTATTAATCTAATGCTCATATTCGCTCCCCCTAAGAAAGACAACACTATTCTTGCCCTAAAAGTTTAATTATAATCAAAAACAAGTCTGTTATTCAATATTTTGCACTTGTTCTTTTAATTTTTCAATAATACTTTTTAATTCAACGACTATTTTTGCAATCTCGCTGTCATTTGCTTTTGAACCGATCGTATTCGCTTCCCGGTTTAATTCTTGAACGAGGAAGTCAAGCTTCCTTCCAACTGCGCCTTTTTGCAATAATGCCTCAGAGAATTGTCTAATATGACTTCTGATTCTTATCAATTCCTCGCTTATATCGACTTTATCGGCAAAAATAGCAGCTTCTTGAATAAGACGATTTTCATCAATTGTCCCAGATACGAATTCTTGGAGGCGCTTATGTACTTTATCATGGTAATGCTTAACGACGGAAGGGGCATATTGTTCCAGCTGTTCAGTATGCTCCAGCAGCTGCTTCAGCTTTATATTTAAATCTTTTCCAAGCTGCTCTCCTTCTGCATTTCGCATTATTACTAATTGCTCAGTAGCATTTTGAACAACTTGAATAATTTTTTCTTCTACATGTTCAGAATGATTAGCTGATTCTTCAACATGGATAACATCTTCATTTTTTAATAAATGATCCATTTTAATCGTATCACTAAGCGAATATTTCTCTTTTACATCTGTTAATGCTTTCATATATTGATCAAGTAAGGACCAATCAACACGAACGGTACGATCAGTTAAAGAATCACCTTCAACTGAAATAAAAACCTCAATCCGTCCCCTGTGCAGACTTTTAGAAATTACCTTTTTAATTTTATCTTCAATAGTTAAAAACTGCCTTGACATACGCACGCTGATTTCCGAGAAGCGGTGGTTAACAGATTTCATTTCAACTGTTACTGTCAGACCCTCTACTTCACCGACTGCACGTCCAAATCCTGTCATACTGGCTACCATATGTTGATCACTTCACTTTCCAACCTTTACAAGGTTTTTAGAAGCTCTATTTGCATAATGAAAGGGGATGACTTTAGCGGGTCATCCCCTCTTTGC
Organism: Metabacillus fastidiosus NBRC 101226; assembly: GCF_001591625.1. Taxonomy (GTDB): domain Bacteria; phylum Bacillota; class Bacilli; order Bacillales; family Bacillaceae; genus Metabacillus; species Metabacillus fastidiosus. The sequence goes on along the minus strand of NZ_BCVG01000020.1, from coordinate 43,764 downwards.
ATTATAACATACCTTACTTTGATTTTCTCGTTAAAAGTGAGCCTGCTAGTAAAAAAGTTGGAATAGCAGAGAATCCGACAACGAGCAGCCAATCACGTGGTTCAATTGCCACCGTATGGAAAATAGGCTGAACCGGTTCGAAATAAATAACGATAAGCATGAGTAAGAATGATGAAATAACCGCGAAAATTAAGTACATATTTTCAAATGGATTACGTTCAAAAATTGATTTTTCACTCCGGCAGTCAAATACATGGATAAGCTGTGCTAAAACAAGTGTTGCAAATGCAATTGTCTGTGCATAAATCAAATTATTAGGATCGCGGTAATAGACGATCATAAATGCAGCAAGTGTTGCGATACCGATTAAAAATCCCCGTGAAACTACTTTCCAGCCGAGCCCCCGGGCAAATACTCCTTCTTTCGGATGGCGAGGTTTTCGTTTCATTAAATCCCCTTCCGGCTGATCAAGTCCTAGGGCCATTGCAGGCAGTCCGTCTGTTACTAAGTTCACCCATAGAATTTGAATCGGCACGAGCGGTAAAGGAAGTCCGAGAAGCATTGCGAAAAGCATGACAAGAATTTCACCGACGTTTGATGCAAGTAAGTAGCGAATGAATTTACGAATATTTTCATAAATATTACGCCCTTCTTTAATCGCTGACTTAATCGTCGCAAAGTTATCATCGACTAACACAAGTGATGATGCTTCTTTTGCAACATCTGTTCCTGTTATTCCCATAGAGATTCCGATATCTGCCGCTTTAATTGCCGGAGCATCGTTTACTCCATCCCCTGTCATTGCGACAATATGTCCTCTTTTTTGAAGTGCTTTTACAATTTTTAATTTATGCTCCGGTGAAACACGGGCAAAAACATACACATCATCGACAATTTCTTCGAGCTCTTCAACAGATAATTCCTGTAATGTTGGCCCATCGATTACTCTTCCTCCATTCGAGGGCAATATCTTCAATTGCTTTGCGATCGCTTCTGCTGTAATAACATGGTCTCCAGTTATCATAACAGTTTTAATACCCGCATCTTTACATTCCTTCACAGCAAGTGCCACTTCAGGACGCGGCGGGTCAATCATCCCTTGCAGACCGACAAAAATTAAATCTCTTTCCGCTTCAAAACTTGAACGAATATTTTCATTATCTTTAAGCGGTTTAAAAGCAACAGCAATCGTGCGAAGCGCCTGTTCTGCAAGTGTTTCAATTGCTTTTTTTGCTTTGTCTTTATACTGCTGGGAAAAACCCTCTTTCCTTTCCTTCCAAAGAACTTCAGTTGAAACTGTTAGTAATACATCCGGAGCTCCTTTTACAACGACAAAACGCTTGCCTGCTTTATCCTGAACGACAACACTCATCATTTTCCGAGTGGAATCAAATGGAAACTCTTCAACAATTGTAAAACTTTTTAATAGAGCTTCTTTTCTAAAGCCGGCTTTCATAGCGGCAGTTAATAGCGCTCCCTCTGTTGGATCACCGTCCAGATGAAAATTTCCGTCTTTTTCCACAAGATTAGCACTGTTACAAAGTAGGCCAAACGTTAAAATCTGCTGAAGTGTTTTATTATTCCTTGCATCAACTTTTCTTTCCTCATCAAAAAACTCTCCATGCGGATCATAACCAGTTCCACTTACTTGCCATGTTTTTTCTCCTGACCAAATATGTGTCACTGTCATCTTATTCTGTGTTAGCGTACCTGTTTTATCAGAACAAATAACAGACGCGCAGCCAAGTGTTTCAACAGCAGGCAATTTTCTTACAATTGATTTTTGCTTAATCATTCGCTGCACGCCGAGTGAAAGAGCAACAGTTACAATTGCCGGAAGCCCTTCAGGAATTGCCGCAACAGCTAAGGACACACCCGCTAAAAACATTTCATAAAGCTCATGACCATTTAACACTCCGACGACAACGACGAGAACAGTTAAAAGGAGAGCAACAACAATTAAAATTTTCCCGAGCTGTTCCAATCTTCTTTGAAGCGGTGTTTCCATCGTTTCGGCATTTTGCAGTAAATCTGCAATTTGTCCCATTGCTGTTTTCATCCCAGTGCCGATAACGATTCCAACACCGGACCCTCTCGTAACGAGAGTTCCCATGAAAGCCATATTCGTTAAATCACCAAGACCGACATTATCACCTGCGATCGGTTTCGTTTCTTTTTCCGCTGGTACCGATTCCCCTGTTAAGGCTGATTCTTCAATTTCCAAGCTTTTTGCGCTTATAATTCTCAGATCAGCACCGATCCTGTCTCCGCTTGAAAATTTAACAATATCCCCTGGTACTAATTGTTTAGATGGTATTTTCATCCACTCACCATCACGGAGAGCAATCACTTGCGGGGCGGATAATTCCTTTAAAGCATCAAGTGATTTTTCCGCTTTCCGCTCCTGAAAAAAACCTAACACTCCATTTATAATGACAATTGCAATAATCGCAATTGCATCGATATATTCGCCGAGAAGCCCCGAAACGAGTGTCGCCGCTAATAAAACAAGCACCATGAAATCTTTAAACTGCGCTAAAAAAACGAGAAAAGCAGACGGTTTTTCAGCCTCCTGCAGCTCATTATAACCGTGTTTTTGTATTCTTTTTTCTGCTTCTTTGCTCGATAGTCCAGCCTCTCTGTCACTATTGGTTGATTTCATTACATCTTCAAGTCTCATCTCATGCCATTTCATCGGATCTGTTCTCACTCCTTAAACGAGAATAATTGTCCTGACTTCCTATACAGACAACTTATTCAGCCTCGTCCTAAAACATGCTATAATAATTAAAAGCGAAAAACGCCTTGCTAAGCCTTAGCCAAATAAGGCGCTCATGAATAGAAAGTGTTCTTTTCCTTCCATTCATAAGGAACTGGACCATAGAGAGACTATGCGTTGAAGCTGGATATACAATTTTTCTATTTTAAGAGGAACAGAAAACATAGAAAATATAATAATGCTTTTAGAGATGGGGTTTAAATAATGTCTTTTGATGGACTTTTTACATATTCGATTACCAATGAATTAAAAGACTCTTTGATTAGCGGTAAAATAACGAAAATTCATCAGCCATATAAATATGACTTAATTCTTCAAGTACGCGCAAACGGGAAAAACCATAAACTTTTTTTATCGGCACATCCGAGCTATGCCCGTATTCATTTAACCGATGAAGCTTATGAAAATCCAAGTGAGCCTCCGATGTTCTGCATGCTTTTAAGAAAGCATTTAGAGGGCGGATTTATTGAGAATATTACACAGCTGGAAATGGAAAGAATTATTCTTATTGATATAAAATCACGAAATGAACTTGGCGATATAACAGAAAAGCGGATCGTTGTTGAAATTATGGGACGCCACAGTAATATTATTTTGCTTGATCAGGATAGAGACGGACTTATTTTAGACAGTGTGAAACATCTATCACCTGCTGTAAACCGTCACCGGACAGTCATGCCTGGTCATTCATACGTCCTTCCGCCAAACCAGGAGAAACTTAATCCTTTTTTAATTGATGAAGAAACAATGCTGAAAAAACTTGATTTTAATGGTGGAAAATTAGATACACAGCTCGTCGAACAATTTGCCGGGGTTTCTCCTCTGTTCGCTAAAGAGGCTATTTTCCGTGCAGGTCTTGCCAATCGGACGACCGTTCCAAATGCATTCCTTCAGTTAATAGAGGAAGTAAAATCTTTTAAAACGTCTCCTCAAATAACTGTTGCCGGAAAGAAAGAAATGTTTTATATGATAGAGCTGACACATCTTCAAGCGGCAGACAGGAAAACTTTCTCTTCTTTATCGGAACTGCTCGACCGCTTTTATTATGGAAAAGCTGAACGTGACCGCGTAAAACAGCAAGGACATGATCTGGAGCGATTTATTGCGAATGAAAAGAAGAAAAATATTAATAAAATTAAAAAGCTTGAAGCAACTTTAGGAGATGCAGAAAAAGCGAATGAATACCAGTTATACGGTGAACTGCTGACGGCAAATCTTCATGCTCTGAAAAAAGGTCAGAAGGAAGCGACTGTTTTAAACTATTACGATGAAAACGGTGGCACTGTAACGATTCGTTTAAATGAACAGAAAACCCCTTCTGAAAATGCCCAAACCTATTTTCAAAAATATCAAAAAGCGAAAAACTCTGTTGCTGTCGTCAAAGAACAGATCGAGCTTGCTTCAGGAGAGATTAATTATTTTGACGGACTCCTTCAGCAAATTGAATCAGCTTCACCGAAAGATATTGAAGAAATGCGCGAAGAATTAGTAGAGGGCGGCTATTTAAAACAGCGCCATACAAATAAGGGATTAAAAAAGAAGAAATCACAGACGCCGACAATTGAACATTATACCGCAACAGACGGTACAGAAATTTTAGTCGGCAAAAATAATAAACAAAATGAATATTTAACGAACCGACTTGCAGGAAGAGATGAAATTTGGCTCCATACGAAAGATATCCCAGGCTCGCATGTCGTCATCCGCAGTAAGGAGCCTACAGAAGAGACTATTTTAGAAGCAGCAAGAATTGCCGCATACTTTAGTAAAGCAAAAACTTCAAGCTCTGTCCCTGTTGACTTTACATTAATTAGACATGTTAAAAAACCGAGCGGTGCAAAACCCGGCTTCGTTATTTATGATAATCAGCAAACGGTTTATGTGACACCTGATGAAGATTTTGTGTTTGCAAGAAGAAAATAAATAAGCTGGAGTGTTAGATCATTTTCGATTTAACACTCTTTTTTAAATAAAAACGGGTCACTTATACTCGTTTACTGATCCTGAAAAATCTGTTTCTTTTTTAGAAAAAAACAGCCGCATAAAAAATAATGGATAAATCATTAAATACAAATTCATCGCCCACCAGCTAATATCAAAATCTTTGTTAAAAGCCCAAAAAGCGATCGCTTGCAGTCCCGAACAAAATGTCAGCACTAAGGAAATCAAAGCAAATGATCTCCATGTATCCCGCCCTTTTCTATGTAGATATAAACTATAAAGTCCAGTTATTGAAATGAAAATATCTAAAGGAAAAAAGGACCAGTTCCAAGCCATAATAATGGCATTGTCATAATCTTTGAAGGCCCAGCTTTTTGGTATGAAATTAAAATAGGTGACAATCCAATAAATAATAAACCCTATATCTGTTACTAAGAAAAATGGTTTTAAATATTTCATCATAAACTCCTTAAGTCTTTACTTTCTTTCACTCTCTACAATGTGTCTATCTGTTTTTTCCTTTCACCTGTTGGAAATTCCAATGTCGTTCCATCAGCGATAATGAGGATGATAGAACCAATTTTAAGAACATTAAAGCTTTCGTTAAAGTAAAAACACTGATGAATGTACTAACTAAAATTTATAATTGTCCAAATAGCATATGCACAGACACATCAATCATTTTTAATGACAATATAAAAACGTATTTTCTCATATGTAAAGAAAATACGTTCCATATTTAAACAAACAATATAAACTAATTATTAATTACAAGCATACCGAATAAAAGAAGAACCGAACAAACAGAAGAATAGATAAATAGATTCCCCAGCTTTCCTCTCTCTTTCTCATCAGCAGTAGAGTCTGTTATATATTTTCTTACAACGACAGCTAGTAATAAAATACCAGCAAAAAATGCCATTAATACCCCATTGAATTTAAAATCAAGAATTAATCTTCCTTCCATTCCAAGCTCCATTAATGTTTTTAATGAAAAATAGGAAATAACTGTTAGAATAATTGTATAAAATACTGCAACTACCCATTTATTTATTTTCCCCAAAAAAATATCCCCCTTGATAAGATGTTTATATATGCCATTATATCATAGTTTTTGTATCCGTTTTCACCAAGATTATTTCTGTTTAGATAAATTCTCTTATTCCATACCCCACGCAATTTTAAGCTGTTCAATCCCTAAGACAATTCGTTCTTCAGACAATCCGCCGAAGCCGAGTAAAATAGCTGGCATCGCACTTCGCTCTCCCTCTAAAGCGTAAACAGATGTCGGATAAATTTTTACACTCCTTTGCTTTGCTGACTCAATTAATTCGTCCTCTGTCATCCCATTCCGTACTTCCAGTAAAATATGTAAGCCTGAACCTGCACCGATGATAGTCACATTATCCCCTAAATATTCATGAATAGCTTGCAGAAGGATATCATGCTTTTTCTTATATAAATTCCTCATTTTACGCATATGCCTTTCAAAATCACCGGATTTCATAAACATTTGCAATGTTTTTTGAAAAATCGGAGATGCCAGCTGATCATAACTATGTTTTTTCTCCCTAAATCTTTCTAATAATCGAGTCGGCAATACGAGATAGCTAATACGAAAAGAGGGTGTGAGTGCTTTAGAAAATGTGCCGATATAAATTACTCTCTCATTTTGATCAAAGCTTTGCAGTGATGGAATCGGCCTGCTGTTATAGCGGAATTCCCCATCATAATCATTCTCGATAATATATGCTTGCTCTTCATTCGCCCAGTTCAGAAGTTTAATCCGCTTATTCACCGACATTGTCATTCCAAATGGGAATTGATGTGAAGGTGTTACATATACTGCCTGCGCTTTACTTTTATATACATCTTCCATTCGAACACCGTCATGTTCTAATTCTAAAGAATGGATCCCAAAACGATATTGTTCAATCAGTGTCTGGACCCCGTCATTAACTGATTTTTCTAATGCTAGCAAAGAAACATCCTCTCTAAGCAGCTGGAAAAGCAAGTCTAAAGAATGATATGTGCCAGCACCGATTACGATTTGCTGGGGAGAACACCTTACACCTCGAATTTGATGCAAATATACTGCGATTTCTTCTCTCAGCTCTTCGTCTCCTTGTAAATCTCCGTATAAGAGAAGTTCACTGCTTTCCGGGAGTAAGCAGCGGTTCATCATTTTCTTCCACTTTATAAACGGGAAATTTTCTAAATCAACACTTCCATATCCAAAATCATACAGTACTTCCTCGTACTTAGAAGCATGATAAAGCCGAGATGGAGAAGATAATATATTATTTTTTTCCTCTATTAACGTATTGGAAGAGAAAAAAGAACTTTCTGCTATATCCATAATAAAAAAACCGCTCCGATCTTTACTTTGAATATACCCCTCTGCAAGTAATTGTTCGTATGCAAGCACTACTGGTGTCCTGCTAATATTTAAATGATCACATAATGTTCTAATAGACGGGAGCTTGCTGTTCTTTTCCATTCTTCCTTCCATAATTTCATTTCGAATATATTTATATAATTGTATATATAAAGCTTCTTTAGATTCCATATCAAGCTTCGGTGTTATTACAATCATTTCACATCTCCCCCTCGCGAGAAATAATCTGTCACTCATAAAAAATCAAAACTGGCTATTTTTCAAATGACAAATTCAGATTATTCTCATCATAACATCTTTTTCCCATTCTTTTAAAAAGGAGAGATAATGAATGACAATGATATTGCCACATATTAAACAGATAAAACCTTATGTATCAGGTATTCAGCCACCAACAGGAAATGATGTCATTAAATTAAACTTAAATGAACATCCATATGCGCCATCACCAAATGTTCTCAATGTTTTTCGTACGATAAAAGAGGAATCATTGCGACGCTATCCTAATTCACAATGTGATGAACTGCGAAGAGCATTAGCAAGAAAGTATGATGTGAAAAAAGAACAAACATTTTGCGGAAACGGTTCAAGCGAAATTATTTCTCTATTATTTACTGTATTTCTTGATAGAGGTCACCGGATCGCTATCCCTGATCCATCGTTCGCATTATACTACAGTATGGCTGCTGTTCATCAGGTAGAATGTTTAAAAATCCCTGTCCGTTATAACTTTACAATTGATACTGATGCATTAATTACAGCTGAGGCAAAGGCGATTGTCCTCGTAAATCCAAACGCGCCAACCGGTCTATTATTACCTCCTCAAGAAGTTGAACGGATAGCGAAACATTTCTCAGGACTCGTTATTGTTGATGAGGCATATATAGATTTTGCCGAAGCTGATTCATCCATCGTTCCTCTGATTAAAAAGTATAAAAATTTAGTAGTCGTGAGGACATTTTCTAAAGCTTATTCTCTATGCGGCGTTCGGGTCGGCTATTGCTTTGCTGATGAAGCTTTAATTTCAGCATTGGAAAAAGGGAAAAATTTATACAATGTTAATTTCATTAGTCAACAACTGGCTTTAGCTGCTTTACTGGATGAAAAACATTTAAAAACTACGACAGATGCTGTCAAACGCACTAGAGATGATTTTATTAAAAATATTAGAAAGCTTGGATTTAATGTTATACAATCACAGACAAATTTCGTTTTATGTTCTCCTCCTGCTCATTTAGGAAAGGACAGAGCAAGAAAATTATATAATCAGCTGCTCGAAAGAAATATTTATGTGCGTTATTTCGAAGATAAACTCCTCTACGATAAACTGCGTATTTCCATTGGGACAGAGGAGGAAATGAAGATTTTATATGATTATTTAAAAAAACTTATGGAGAGTGCTACTTTTAATAATAGTTGACAATATAAAACTGTTACTTTAGTATAAAAATAGAACAAATGTTCGAAATTGATTAAAAAGGAGAGGACTCATATGCAAAAAATCACAACCTTCTTAATGTTTCCTAGAACTGCGGAGGAAGCAATGAATTATTACACATCCATATTTAATCAATCAGAAATCATTCATATTACCTATCACGAAGAAAATAAAGATAAACAAACAGGATCTATATTACATGCCGTATTTTCATTAAAAGGACAAACATTCATGTGCATTGATAACAGTAATGGCAACGACATTCCTTTCACTCCTGCAATGTCTCTGTTCGTTACTTGTGACTCAAGAGAAGAAATTGAAACAGTTTTTGGAAAACTCGCACAGGACGGACAAGTACTCATGCCCCTCGCACCTTTGCCTACGAGCGAGAAATTTGGCTGGGTAGAAGATAAATACGGTGTCTCCTGGCAGTTGAATTTAGCGAAAAATGAATAAAATAAACACTATCGTTTCAAAAGTTGAAGCGATAGTGTTATCCTTTCCAGCTCACATTGTAAATTTTCTTTCCTTTCAATTATCATTGATCCACGCCTCAACCGTCTCATTGAATGAATCAGGATCCGCTAAAGGAAAGCCATGTCCTATTCTCGGAATAATCATTTCCTTGCAATTTGAGTTTTGTTCTGCTATTTTAGCTGCTGATTTTTTCATTATCGGCTTCTCTTTTTCTCCTACAGTCACTAATATTTTCGCACTGCTTTTTGAAAAACTTGATGGCATTTCATAAGAAAAGCTTTCCTTGAGAATATTAATAAGATTATCCGTATCCATTTCGATACTTTCTCTATAATATGTTTCAAAATATTGTTCACTTATGTATAATTGCTTCGCCTGCATTTTCGCAAAAGTTTTATTTTTCACAAGTCCTGATGTTATTTTTATTAACGGTGCGACCATTGTATCCATAAAACGAGTGTTCATAACATTCGCACTATTAATGACAGCATAGCTTACTAGATTAGGTGCAATACTTAATATCTCAATTACAACCTGCGCACCTAAAGAAAAGCCTATTAAAATAATTTCTTTTTCCGTTCTTTTTTCTTCAATTAACTGTATAATTTCTAGCGCACAGTCGTGAATAGAAAAAGGTACCTTCTCTGTTTGCAAACCATGTCCCGGTAAAGTTGGTACTAAACAGTGATAATGTTTGAAGTATTCAACTTGCTTATCCCACATCCAGACATTTCTATAGTAATAATATTTGTAAAAGTCCAATTACTACCATTATAACAGCTGGTGCCACTTTTAATAGCATTACTCCATTAATTGTTGCAATAGTTTGTTCAAACGGATCTTTTGCAGGTGAAGCGAGAATATGAATAAACCGTTCGAAACGGCTTCGTTTTCGTGGGAAATCAGGAATCTGAATATGATATTCATCGAGCTTGTTTTGCAAATGCTGTTCCTCTTTAAATGGATCTTGATTCATTATCATTTCCCTCCAACTGTTCCTTTAAGTTTTTCATCGCTTTATGTAATCTTGATTTGACCGTCCCTTTAGGTATTTCAAGTATTTTCGCGATTTCTTCCTGTGTCATATCATGATAATAAGAAAGCAGAATAACTGCACGCTGTTTATCAGGAAGACTCGAAACAGCTTCACGAATCGTCATCCGGTCGGCATGGTGCATCTCCTCCGTTACTTTCGGAGTGAGAAACGGCAGAAGACTTTGCCATTTTTTACGCCGGTTTATTTTCGTAACCATTAATCGGTACGCGATTTGAAAAAGATATGATTTAAGTTTTCCTTTACTGGAATCATAAGATTTCTTATGACGCTGCAATTGCATAAATGTATCCTGCACAATATCGATGCTTAATTGTTCATCCCTCGTATAGCGGTAAACGAAGGAGTAAAGGGGCTGTTTTAATATTATATAAATCCTGTCTAAAGCTTCCTCTTCTCCATTTTGATAAGAGAGCATCAGCTCATCCTCACGCTCACTCAATATTATCGCCCCAGCGTTCTTTAATTGATTTTAAAGTCATTGACAATCTCGTAATAACATACATAAATGCTACGATTGTCCACACTTGCGCCTGATTTGTAAAAAATTGAACAAAAACATTTTCAATCGTTTCCCCTTTACTTATAAGAAAATTAAGTGCCTGCACACAAATGATAGAATATATTGCTAAACTAAGAGAAAGTGTATCAAACACATTCCATCGCAAAAATATTTTTGTTTTCCTATAATTGATTTTTCCATTTTCGCGGACAATATATTTTCGATCCATCGGTATTGCAATCGCTAAAATCAGAATCATTAATACCCCTCCAACAATAAGGGAAACAATCCAGCCAGTATCCATTATTTTTTCCTCCTCTTCCTTTCATCTATCAACTATACAAATGAAAAAGTGAAAAGGTTCATTTTTTTCTGAAAATTATTTGGGCACTAATAATATAGCGATGTAATTTGGAAATATAAAGTATTTGAATACAAAAAAGAGATAGAAGTGTTTAAAAATCCAATGTAAAAGAATCCGCAAGCTATCGCCTGCGGATTCTCCTCTGTCTCTCTTCATACAGCATATCAAGCTCTTTAATAAAATCATCATCAAACTGAGAACTAAGCTTCTCCCCCAGCTCCTTCGCCAGTGTCGGACTCGCCCCGTTTGTGGAGATGGAAAGCGTAAGTTTCCCTTTTTTCACGATTTTCGGTATTAATACATTTCCCTTTTCCATCTTGCTTGCAATATTAACAAGCTGATTAGGGCGAGTATTTTTTCCGATCCATTCATTTACATCATGATCATGGGTTGCGGCAACGATAAGAAAAGGCGAATGCAAATGTTCCACACTCACCTTTTCCTGCTTCCAGCAAATTTCATTTTGCTCAGCTAACCTGGCAATTTCTTCACAGGCTTCAGGACTGACAACTGTAATATTTGCTCCTGCATGTAAAAAAGTTTTAAGCCGACGGAGTGCAATTTTTCCACCACCGACGATTAAAACTTCTTTTGCTGAAAAATCAATATGCAACGGAAGCATATTCGTCCACATGAAATACATATTCATTATTTTTATTTTCAACTGTTTCCTGAACACGCTGCATGAAAATATTTAATAATAGAGGATGGTCACCAAGATAATCACAGTGATAGAGAGAACGATTTCCCCAATCATAGCTTTGAACCGTTTTATCAATTCCTTTTTTCAATAAGCCTGTGAAAATTAAATAAGGAAGCAAATAAATCTGCTGTTCATTTGATGCATGAATATCATGAATAACATCATCAAAGCTAGGTTCTGCTGCTGTCAAAAAACAGGCTTTCACTTGTTTTAGGCTTGATTTTTCCTGTAGTTGACGAGCAATCTCTGTGAAATCTCTTTTCACATCCGGATCACTGCTGCCGCGCCCGACCAATATAGCAATTGAATCAGAGGCTAGCGCTTCTTTTTCATTCATTTTTCCCAGTAAAATGTCGGCAATTCTTTCATCCACACCGATTGGTTTCCCATACGTCAGCTTAATATCCGGATAATTGCTTGCGACATGTGCCAGTTCTTCTGGAATATCCTTTTTCGCATGTGCTGCAGTAAGCAGCAGTAAAGGAACAACAGCTATATGTGTCGCACCTTTGTCAACACAGGCTTTAAATCCATCACCAATTGTCGGTTCAGCTAATTCTAAAAAGCCTGTTTCCTGAATAGAAACATTAACTAATGGTTTCACTTTATCAATAAAGGCAAGCGCTTCTCTGCATGCTTCCGGTACACGACTGCCATGACATACATATAATACTGCCTGTTTCATCATTAAAACGCCTCACTCGCAGCGGTTTGTAGAAGTCTTTCTTCATACCAGCTTAATTTATCTTTTAGGTTAACGACATCACCAATAATAATCATACTTGGATTCGTAATATTCTGCTGCTTAACGACATCATAAATATTCTCCAATGTGCCTGTCACTGTTCTCTGTATATTTGTCGTTCCCCAATGAATGACAGCAACAGGTGTCTGTTCACTTTTGCCGTGTTTAAGAAGCTGAGCTTGAATATAAGGAAGATTACCGACACCCATATAAATTGCAAGTGTATCAATCCCTTTAGCAAGTGCTTCCCATCTTATTTCTTCATCCGCATCATCTTTGCGATGACCTGTAATAAAAGCGACGCTCGCACTTAGGTCACGATGTGTAACAGGAATTCCAGCATATGCAGCCGCTGCAACACCTGATGTTACTCCAGGTACGATTTCGAATGGGATGTTATTCATAGCTAAGGCTTCTGCTTCTTCCCCGCCCCTGCCGAAAACAAAGGGGTCTCCACCTTTTAAGCGTGTAACAATTTTGCCGCTTTTTGCATATTTCACAAGAAAATGATTAATCGTTTCTTGTTTCATCGTATGATAGTTTGGGAGTTTCCCACAGTAAATAAGATCTGCATCTTCTTTTGCATGTTTTAAAATCTCTTTATTTACAAGTCTGTCATATAAAATAACATCTGCTTCTTTAATACATTTAAGCGCTTTAATCGTTAATAATTCTTCATCACCGGGGCCTGCACCGACTAAATAAACCTTCGCCATTTCAACTTCCCTCCTTTATCATTCCCTGTGAATGTAATACCAAACCTCTCTAGCAATAAATTAGAGAGGTCAGGCCGTTATAATATATATTACAGAATAACCGATAATTCGACATCACTCAATAGTAATTGTTTAAATACCGTTTGAAATTCCGCTTTTGATTAATCCTTTTTCTTCCAAAAATTGTACAATTGTTTTTACTGACTCTTGAATCGACTGTGATTCCGTATTAACAACTAATTCAGGATTTACAGGTGCTTCATATGGTGAATCAATTCCTGTAAAATGTTTGATTTCATTGTTGCGCGCTTTTTTATATAAACCTTTTGGATCACGTTTCTCACATTCATCTAATGAACAGTTCACATAAATTTCGAAAAATTCATTTTCATTTAAAATATCACGCACTTGCTGGCGATCTTCACGGAATGGTGAAATGAATGCCGTGACAACGATTTGACCGCCATCAACGAATAATTTTGACACTTCACCGATACGGCGAATATTTTCTTTACGGTCTTCATCTGTAAACCCAAGGTCTTTATTAAGTCCATGGCGCACATTATCACCGTCTAATACATATGTCTGAACATTTGCTTCAAAAAGATATTTAGCGAGCGCATTTGCTAAAGTTGATTTCCCAGAGCCCGAAAGACCTGTGAACCATAAGCAAAAGCTGCCGTGGTCATTTTTTTCTCTGCGATCTTCTTTTGAGACAGATGCCTCATGCCATACAATATTCGTAGCCATTATTATCCTCCATTACTGTGTTACAGCAGTTTGTTTTAGTCCTGCAATTAATACTTCAATTACTTCTTTACGGCTGAATGTGCTCGGTGGAATTTCTCCGCTGCGAAGCATTCCGCGAACTTTTGTACCAGATAAAATAACGCGGTCCTCTGCACCGTGCGGACATGTTTTTGAACTTGCCATCGCCTCACATTTATTGCAGTAGAAGCTGTGTTCGAAAAACATTGGTGTAATACCTAACTCTTCAGATGTGAAGTTAGAGAAAATATGCTGTGCATCATATGTTCCGTAATAATCACCAACACCTGCATGGTCACGGCCAACGATGAAATGCGTACATCCGTAGTTTTTACGAACAAGTGCATGGAAAATTGCTTCTCTTGGACCTGCATAGCGCATTGCAGCTGGGAATACTGCTAAACGTACACGATCGCTAGGATAGTAGTTTTTAAGTAAAACTTCATAGCTCTCCATACGAATATCAGCTGGGATATCATCTGATTTTGTTTCACCAACTAATGGATTAAGCAGTAAACCATCAACTGTTTCCATCGCTGTTTTTTGAATGTATTCATGCGCACGGTGAACAGGATTTCTCGTTTGGAAACCAACGATTGTTTTCCAGTTTAAGTCACTGAACGTTTGACGCGTTTCTTTCGGGTCAAAATAATAATCCGGGAACGGCTGTGCTGCACGTTTAACTAATGTAATTTTCCCTGCAACATAGAAATCTCCGCGTTCGAACATTTTTTTCACACCTGGATGTGCCTGGTCATCTGTACGGTATACATTTACCGCTTCTTCCTCTTTGTTCGGCTTGAAAATATCAGAAATTTCAATTGTTCCATATACTTCCCCGTCAAAAACAAGTTTTGCTTCGTCACCGATTGCTAAAGTATCTTTTACTTGTTCTGTTACCGGTAATGTAATTGGAATACTCCAAACAGTTCCATCACTTAATCTCATATTTTTTACGACAGATTCATAGTCTGCTTTATTTAAAAATCCTTCAATTGGGCTGTAACCCCCGATTGCTATTAATTCTAAATCACTTAAAGCAATATTATCTAACTCAATTTCTTTCGTAATATGTGTAACAGATGCACCTAAATTAACTGCTTGGACTAATTTGCCGCCATGTGGTTGTAAACTCATTTTTACTCCTCCTAAGCTTATAATGATAGTTGGTTTTAATATTAAATACCGCCGCCATCTTCATGGACTGTGCGCTGATCTTGCCTGCTTGATTTCATTAAACTAATTGCTCCGATTGTTGCAATTAATAAACTGAGCAGAACAATAATGGTATATAAATCATCCTCAACGAATAGTTTCACAAGTCCATATGACATAGAAAGGGAAACTAACGGAGAAATAATCCAAATCTTTAACATATTTTGTACAACTTTCTTCTGAAAAACATTCGTACCGCTTTTTGCAATTCCAATTCCGAGTATGGATGAGGATGTTACTTGTGTAAGTGGTACTGGAATTCCGAAAATAGAACTGATAATAACGAGTATAGCCCCCGTTGATGAAATAAGGATACCTTCAACTTTTGTAAATTTCGTTATCTTTTTCCCATTTGTTTCAAGTACTCTTTTCCCTAAAACGAGTGCACCGATTGCAACGAATATCCCGCCAATCCAAGTTCCTTTTGATACAGTGATAAGCCCTGCACTTACTAAAGGACCGACAGCATTTGCAACATTATTCATTCCTGCTGAAAATGCTTCAAAAAAGCCCGCACAGATAAGAATAATCGTAAGTATCTTTCCTTCTTTTCCAATTTTTTTCGTGCCTTTAAATTTATGATACAATTTAATGAAAATCACTGCAATACCAAATGCAACAAACGGGATAACTACCCAGAATGAAACAATGGTTAAAAGTGACTTTACATACAATGTGTTATACGCAATTCCCACACCTACCACAGCCCCGACGGTTACTTCACTCGTCGATAAAGGAATGCCAAGGATATTTGCTAAAAATAAGGAGCTTGTCGCTGATGCAAGAACAATAACAACAATTTTAACGGTAACAATCGAATTCGGAATAATTCCTGAACTAATTGTTTTGACTACTTCTCCCCCACCTATTACAGCTCCTAGTATAACACCAACTGCACAGATGAGAAGAGCATATCTTGCTTTTTTTATCGCTCCGGCCCCATATGCGACACCCATCGATGCGGCTGCACCGCTCGCACCGATATTCATCGCAAAAAATAAACTAATTGCTATCGCAATGATTTCTAACATTTCTTATCCCCCTATTGATGGAGGCCGCATTCTGTTTTCATCTGCCCTGTCCATCTTCCTGATCTCATATCATCTGCATTAAATGCAGGGTTTGTACAAGGCTCACAGCCGATACTTGGATACCCGTTATCATGCAGCACATTGTATGGCAAGCTATGTTTATGTGCATATCTCCATACATCTTTCCACGTCCAATGAATAAGCGGGCAAATTTTTATCGACTTGAATTTCTCGTCTTTATTAATAAAGTTTGTATGTTTTCTAGATTCAGACTGTTCTCTTCTTAAACCGGAAATCCATGCTGTTGCCCCTTGAAGTGCTTCGTTTAAAGGAATGATCTTTCTTATATTACAGCATTTATTCGGTTCTCTTTCCCATAATTTATCCCCGTGTTCAGCCGCTTGCTCTTCCAATGTTAATTTCGGCTTTTTAAGCTCGATATCCAACAGAGGATATTTTTCTTTTACTTTATCAATTAACTCATACGTTTCTTTAAAATGAAGATCTGTATCTAAAAAGA
Source organism: Metabacillus fastidiosus NBRC 101226 (assembly GCF_001591625.1). Taxonomy (GTDB): domain Bacteria; phylum Bacillota; class Bacilli; order Bacillales; family Bacillaceae; genus Metabacillus; species Metabacillus fastidiosus. Next base: position 27,113 of record NZ_BCVG01000020.1, on the reverse strand, counting down.
CGATTTTTGCATCTTCTTTTACTTTCGAGATTAAGTCGATCATAATGATTCCCTCAATCCCGAAACTACAGGCATAAACAATTTGTTCCCCGTACTCATCATAAACTGATTTAAGAACATTTAATGCCCCTTTATACGTTTCATCAACTTCAAAATCCTGATTTGGTTCAGTCCAATTCTCATATGTTAGCAATCTTTTCACTTCTTTCTACTTGTATATTAGTTAAATAGCTTTTATTTCCTTATCAAGATCCCAATTAAATAATACCGACTTAATTGGTATTGATTAATTTTAATGTTTCATATATTTCATAGAATAAAAGAAACATAGAATTCAGTTATATTCATATCGATTTATGATTTACTTTTTAAATTTTAACACAATTCAATCAAAAGTCAATCCAAGTTTTTTGATAGGATTAATTTTTTTAATCGTATTTAGAATAGTGTATTAATTTCACTGCAAAATGGAGATAAAAATAAAGCCCAAAAATACAAGGAATGTCATAGTTTCTTGTATTTTCAGGCTATTTTCTTCATTATTCAGTTATTGTAGCAGCACGAATAACTGCTTCCTCCAGCACATCAATTCCCATCATAATGTCATCAAGCTCTGTAAATTCATTTGGATGATGGCTAAGTCCGTCAACAGATGGAACAAAAATCAGTCCAACAGGTCCAAGTCTTGTCATATTCATTGCGTCATGGCCTGCACCGCTCTGCATGAACTGATAGGAGAATTCTTTCTGTTCACAAATATCTTTGAGTAATTCCATTAGTTCTTCGCATAATAAAACCGGTTCTTCCGCACTAATTTGTTTACAGTCAAAATCGAGCTTTCTATTTTCTTTAATAGCTTCTATTATATTGTGAAGACGGTCCAATACACGCTGTCTCGATTCTAATGAAGAGGAGCGAATATCAACTTTTAATTCGACTTCACCTGGGACAACGTTCATTGCTCCGGAAAAGACATCTAGCACACCAACTGTTGCTACAGTCCCGTGTTCTCTTTCATCTTTTGCTGCCTTTTCAAGCTCAAGAGCAATTTCCGCTGCCCCTAAAAGAGCGTCTTTTCGCATATCCATCGGTGTTGTACCTGAATGCGATGGCTTCCCGATTACTTTTATAATAAATCTGGCAGGAGCGGCTACTCCTGTTACGATTCCGATTTTTTTATCATTATTAATGAGGACAGGTCCTTGTTCAATATGAAGCTCAAAAAATGAATGGAACACCTCATCCGCCCTACTCGCTTGGTCAATACTGTTAAAATCAAGCGCACATAATGAAAATGCTTTTTCCATCGTAATACCGTCACGATCTTCTAAATCACGGTATTTTTCTTTATCTATAAGACCTGCCATCGCTTTGCTTCCGACTGTTGATACACCAAAACGGGATGATTCTTCACAAGCGAATGAAATAATTTCAATTGGATGGTCAGTTATAATTTCCTTGTCATTTAATCTTTTAATCACTTCCAGCGCCGCTGTTACACCAACGACCCCGTCATATTTCCCACCTTGATAAACAGTATCTAAATGGGAGCCCATAACGACAGGCGGCAGCCCTTTCATACGTCCTTCCCTGCGTGCGATCACGTTTCCGCACGGATCCAGGCGAATATCCAATCCTTCTGCTTTACATAGGCGCATGAACGCATGTGTACAAGACTGTTCTAAATTTGTATAGGCAACCCTCGTAATTCCGATTTCCCCTGAATTATACTGATTCATTTTATCAAGTAAAGTTTTATAGCGTTCTTTGTAATCCATTGGAATTTTCCTCACTTAGTTAATTTAGAAGTTTATCCATTTTATTTTCAAAAATCGAAGGAAGCTCAAGTTTATTGAGCTTCCAATATTACTGTTTCACAATATGTGTACCGGATTTTTTATTAACAGCATCTTTTAAGCTTTCTGGATTTGTAATAATAACTCTTTTGCCGCTCGCCTCTAAAAAGTTTAAGCTCGCTTCCACTTTTGGAAGCATGCTTCCTTCTGGAAAATGATTTTCTTCTTTATACTTCCTTAACTCTTCAACAGAAATAAAATCAAGCTCTTTTTGATCCGGTTCCCCGAAATTAATAGATACCTTTGGAACACCTGTCGTAATAACTAGCGTTCCTGCCTTTATTTGTTCTGCTAAAAGACTTGTTGCAAAATCTTTATCGATGACAGCGTCAATTCCTTCATATGTACTATGTTCTGTTTTTACGACTGGAATTCCTCCTCCACCGACAGCAATAACGACATAATTATTATCAATTAATGTTTTAATGACATCTTTTTCAACAATATCAATCGGCTTTGGCGAAGGAACAACACGGCGGTAGCCACGGCCTGAATCTTCAATCATCGTCCATTCCGGATGTTCTTCTATCATTTTATCGGCTTGTTCTTTCGTGAAAAATGAGCCAATCGGCTTTGTCGGATGTTTAAAATTCGGATCTTCCTTGCTTACTTCCACTTGTGTAATAACAGTTGCGACCTTTTTATTAATAGCACGTTTTGCAAATTCGTTCATTAATGCCTGCTGGATTTGATAGCCGATACCACCTTGTGTATCTGCTACACAGTTTACTAAAGGTACGGGCGGCATATCTTTATATTTTTCCGCAATTTCGGATCTTCTTAATCCAAAGCCTACTTGCGGGCCATTTCCATGTGTTACGACTACATTGTATCCTTCTTCCACCATATCTGCAATATGTACGACTGTTTCACAAACAGCCTCATATTGGTCATCTACTCCGTCACGTCCATTTTCTCTTACCAATGAGTTGCCACCGATCGCAACGATCACTACTTCACCCATTGTTCCACCTCCTAATTGTTCTCCATTATTCCTTATGTGAAAAAAAGAACGCTATTAGATAGCATTCTTATTTCATTTCAATCCAGTCTTCGTTTGTAGGGTCTTTACGCCATTCTTTGAGCTTATTCACATCTTTTTCTGTTACATATCCTTCTTTTACAGCAACTTCGATTAAGCTCTCATAATCTGTTAATGAATGAGACTCAATTTTTGCATTTTCTAATTTTTCGACGCCGACAGCAAGCCCGTATGTAAAAATAGAAACGGTACCCAGTACTTCACAACCTGCCTCACGAAGTGCTTCAACGGCTGTAATAACACTGCCGCCCGTTGAAATCAGATCTTCAATAACAACAACTTTCTGCCCAGCTTCTGCTTTACCTTCAATTTGGTTTCCTTTTCCGTGTCCTTTTGCTTTAGAGCGGACATAGCACATTGGAAGCTCTAAACGATCACTTACCCATGCAGCGTGCGGGATACCTGCTGTTGCTGTTCCTGCCACAGCTTCAACAGAAGGAAAATGTTCTTTAATTAATTTTACTAGGCCTTCTGCAATTTCAGAACGAATTTGTGGATAAGATAGAGTAAGTCTGTTATCGCAATAAATCGGTGATTTTAAACCGCTTGACCATGTAAAAGGATTATTCGGCTGTAAATAAATTGCTTTGATTTCTAAAAGCTGCTTTGCTATATTTTCTCTCATTATTGTATACCCTCCCATGAGCTCTTTACTCTTATATATGCTTCATATGGATCAGCCTGCGCCGTAATACTTCTGCCAACGACGATTGCTGTTGAACCGAGACGTCTTGCTAAGTCTGGTGTCGCGATGCGTGTCTGATCATTTGCCGCATCATCTTTCATACGGATACCTGGTGTAACCGTAATAAATGACGGACTAACTTCACGTCCAATTCTTTCCACTTCATGTGTCGAACAGACCACACCATCAAGTCCGCTTTCATGTGCAAGACGAGCATATTTAATAACGACATCATCCAGTTTCTCTGGAATTAAAAGTTCGTTTTGCATAACTGCTTCAGACGTACTTGTTAATTGGGTAACAGCGATACATAAAGGTCTTTTGCTGCCTGCTTCTGTACCTGCCTCAAGACCTTCAATCGCTCCTTCCATCATCTTTCTGCCGCCAGCAGCATGAACATTCACAAGATCAACACCAAGTCTCGCCAAGCTTTTCATCCCTTGCTTTACTGTGTTTGGAATATCATGAAGTTTTAAATCTAAGAAAATATTATGACCTTGTTCTTTTAAATAATGAATAATATTTAAGCCTTCCGCATAAAAAAGCTCCATTCCGACTTTTACGTAAAGTTTTTCATTCGGAAAGTAAGTGAGAAATTGTTCAACTTGTTTTTGTTCTTGAAAATCAAGAGCAATCATAAGCGGTCTTTTGTCGTTCATTTTAAAAACTCCTTCCGAAATTATACTGTTACGTTATCTTTTCCCCAAACGATATTTCCGCCTGCGATTGTCATCACTGGCCAGCCTTTACAAGCCCAGCCTGCAAATGGAGTATTTTTTCCTTTTGAAAGGAAGCTTTCAGGATCAATTTCACTTTCTTCATTTAAATCAACAACTGTTACATCTGCTTTTGCACCAACTTTTAAAGATGGGTCGGCTAAACCGAATGTCTCTGCAGGTTTTACTGTTAAAAAGTCGATTAATTGCTTTAATGTTATTTTTTCTTTTAAAACAAAATGTGTATAAAGTAATGGGAAGGCCGTTTCAAGTCCAACAATTCCGAACGGTGCGAGCTGCATTCCTTGATTTTTCTCTTCCTCTGTATGCGGTGCATGATCTGTTGCAATAAAATCGATTGTACCGTCAAGAAGTCCTTCAATTAATGCATCAAGGTCTTCTTTTCCGCGAAGAGGCGGATTCATTTTATAATTCGGGTCAAGTCCTGGAATATCGTCTTCACATAAAAGCAAGTGATGCGGTGACACTTCCGCTGTCACATTAATTCCCGCTCTTTTAGCATCCCTTACAACACGTACAGAACCTTCTGTACTAATATGGCACACATGATAATGGCATCCTGCTGCTTCTGCAAGCAGTATATCTCTTGCAATATGGACTGATTCACATACAGAAGGAATTCCGTTTAAACCATGCTCTTTAGAAAATTTCCCTTCATGAACAGAACCTTTATTAATTAATGTATTCTCCTCACAGTGGGCAACGATTGAAACACCTAGCTTAGCTGCTAATTTCATTGCATCAAGCATCATTTGTGCAGACTGTACACCAACACCATCATCAGTGAATGCAAATGCACCAGCTTCTTTTAATGCCGCAAAATCTGTCAGTTCTTCTCCCAGTTGTCTCGTTGTAATCGCTGCATACGGCAGTACATTTACGACAGCATCTTTTTTAATTTTCTCCTGCAGGCTTTCCATTGTTTCTTTTGTATCTGGAACCGGACGAGTATTTGGCATCGCACAAATCGTCGTAAATCCGCCTTTTGCAGCAGCTAAAGTACCTGTTTCAATTGTTTCTTTATGTTCACCGCCTGGCTCACGTAAGTGAACATGAACATCGATGAATCCAGGGGAGATTAATTTTCCTTCTACATCAATTTCTTTTATACCAGCCGACTCAATTTGTTCAGAAATTTCAGCAATTACTCCGTTTTCGATTTTTACATCCGCTTTTTGAAAGTTTCCTTCATTATCTACAATTACACCGTTCTTAAGAATAAATGACATTGCTTTTCTCCTCCTGTGTTTTCTTTTGTAATGCTCGTTTTAAAACAGCCATTCGAACATAGACACCATTTTCCATTTGTTTAAAAATTCTTGATCTTTCGCATTCCACAAGATCTGTATCAATTTCAACACCGCGATTCACAGGTGCTGGATGCATAATAATTGCATGGTCTTTCATCATCTTTTCTCTTTCTTTTGTCAAACCATATTGTTCCAAATATTCATTAATAACATTCGTATTTTTTTCCATATGACGTTCATGCTGGATTCTGAGAAGCATAACGACATCAGAGTTTACAATTGCTTCATCTACATCAACATATTCACCATAAGGATTTGTTTCATCCTTATACTCTTTCGGTCCTGAGAAAAGAACTCTCGCACCTAGTCTTGAAAGTACCTCTGCATTTGACCGTGCAACACGGCTGTGGCGAATGTCACCATGGATTGATACAGTTAAACCATCAAAGCTCCCGAACTCTTGTTTAATTGTTAGTAAATCTAGCAGTGACTGTGTCGGGTGATGACCGCAGCCGTCACCTGCATTAATGATTGGAATATTTATTTTTCCGAGCAGTTCCTCGAAATAATGATCTTGCGGATGACGGATAACAACAGCATTGGCCCCGATCGCCTCTAATGTTTTCACCGTGTCATAAAGTGTTTCTCCTTTTAAAACACTCGATTGATCAGCCGAAAAATTTAATACTTGAAGATCTAATTTTTTCTCCGCTACCTCAAAGCTGAATCTTGTTCTTGTACTTGGTTCAAAGAACAAGTTGGCAATGAACAGTTTTTCTTCCGCTTTCCATCCTTCACCCTTTGCATACATCGCCGCATCTTCAAGTATCGCAAGAATATCTTCATTTAATAATTGATTCATCATTAATAAATTCGGCATATCAATCTACTCCTTACACGTAATTTTTTTAAAATCCAAACTTTCATTTATGCAACTGTATCCTTTTGTCTTTTATCTGATTTCTCATCGTTTTCCTTCGGCAAGACGATGTTCAATACAGCACCGATAATTGCTGCGAGTGTCATTCCATGCAGTTCAAATCTCTCCACTTTAATAATTGCACTACCAACACCAATGATTAAAATAACCGATGCAATGACTAAATTTCTTTTATCACCAAGATCAATTTTATTATCAATTAAAATTCTCAAGCCGCTTGAGGCGATAATTCCAAAAAGCAAGAATGAAGCAAATCGTAGAGCCAAACATGGCGAATAAATGCTGGAAGCCAGGTGTGAGCCATGTAATGATATTTGGTTTCTCATGTACATCTAATACAATTCCATCTTTTTTCAACATTTAATCTACCTCCCTAAAAGAGCTTTACCCTTAGTTTGTGAAGGTTGTCATGTTTCCATTAAAAAACCTCTTCGCAAAAGGCACAAAGAGGTTTTCCCCGCAAGCTCAAAAGGCACACGAGTATCTACCCCTCTTGTCAGCCTCACAGGACTTCTTTTAAAAAGGGAATTTATTTTTCGTAAATTGTTACACTGTCGTTTTTATCCACTTCATCCACTTCTACAACGATTTTTTCCGTACTTGAGGTCGGTATATTCTTTCCAACATAATCAGCTCGTATTGGCAGTTCACGATGTCCCCTGTCAACTAAAACAGCAAGCTGGATTTGCGCAGGACGGCCGATATCGACAAGTGCATCCATTGCCGCACGAACAGTTCTTCCAGTGTATAAAACATCATCGACGAGAATTACTTTTTTATTCGTTACATCAACTGGGATATCCGATCCTTTTACGAGCGGGTCAACGTCTTTTTTCGTTAAATCATCCCGATAAAGGGTAATATCGACTTCACCGATTACGATACTGTTTCCTTCGATCTGTTCAATCCGTTCTTTTAACCTGTTTGCCAAGTAAATTCCTCTTGTCTTAATTCCAATTAAAACACAATCTTCAATACCTTTATTTCGCTCAATAATTTCATGTGCTATTCGAGTCAGGGCCCTTCTAATTGCCTGTTCATCCAAGACAACTGCTTTTTTCATCATCTTACCCTCCCCATTTCCAGAAATTTTACAGAAACGAAAAAACCTCTCAAACCGTAAATCAGCTTGAGAGGTAAAAGTGGACATAACTATCCCTAGTGTATCCTATCCGTTTCCTTCTCAGCCTCACGGGACTGTATTAAAGGCTATTAATTATGTTTAAGTATTACAAAACTGCACTCTGTTGTCAATGATTTTTTTCTAATGTTGCTAATAACTCTACGTAATCTTCAGGCAGAGGTGCTTCAAATTCTAAATATTCTTCTGTACGCGGATGTTTAAATCCAAGAATACCTGCATGCAGTACTTGTCCGTTAAAGTCTAACGTCTTCTTCGGTCCATATTTCGGGTCGCCTGCAAGCGGGTAACCGATATACTTCATATGAACGCGGATTTGATGTGTCCGCCCTGTTTCAAGCTGACACTCAACGAGAGTAAAATCATGGAAACGCTCTAATACATTAAAATGTGTAACAGCCTCTTTACTGCTTTCATTTGTCACTGTCATACTTTGACGATCACGTGTATCACGTCCGATCGGTGCATTGATCGTTCCGTGGTCATGCGGAATGACACCATGAACGAGTGCTTTATAACGTCTTGTCACTGTTTTATGAACAAGCTGATTTACAAGTGATTCATGTGCAAGATCATTTTTTGCAACCATTAGTAAACCAGATGTATCTTTATCAATACGATGAACAATTCCAGGCCTTAATACACCGTTAATTCCAGACAAATCTTTGCAATGTGCCATAAGTCCGTTAACGAGTGTACCGGACATATGTCCCGGCGCCGGATGAACGACCATTCCTTTTGGCTTATTAACGACTAATACATCTGCATCTTCATAATATATATCAAGATTCATTTCTTCAGGAATAACATCCAGCGGCTCAGGTTCCGGGATATCAACAGTAATAACGTCTCCTTCCTGGCATTTATAATTCGGCTTTACATTTTTATCATTTACTTTCACAAACCCGTCTTTAATCCAGTCCTGTACTTGTGTACGTGACCATTCTTTTTCATGAGCTGATAAAATTTTATCAATTCGTTCATTTTTATTACCTTCGTCAATTCGTATTTCCATGATGTCCATTATGCCTTCTCCTTTTCTTTCTTCCCGTCTAAAATCATTTGAATAAATAATAAACCTACACCTACACATAAAGATGAGTCAGCAACATTAAAAATCGGGAAATTATAAGAAAAAATGTATGTGTGAATAAAATCAACTACTTCTCCACGAAATACACGGTCAATAAAATTCCCAATTGCTCCGCCTAACATCAAGCTTAAAGAAATGCCCATTAATACATTATTTTTCACATATTTCTGCATATAATAAACAAGCCCGATAACGACAGCAGCTGTTATGATATAGAAAAACCACATCTGTCCTTCTAAAATGCCCCAAGCTGCTCCGCGATTCCTATGTGATGTTATGTATAATAAATTTTCAAAAACAGTAATACTTTCACCAAGCTTCATATTTGCTACGATTAGCCATTTTGTCCACTGATCAATTCCAATGATAAGAATCGCAATTAAATAATAATATATGTACACTAACTTCCCAACTTTCTTTTTTAAACTTACTAAAAAGATAGCATATTTAACAAGTTTTTAAAAAGAAAAAATAGCTGAAAGCGCTCTCTCAGCCAAAATAATGATTTTGTGCATATTTCGCTTCTGTATTATACACCTGGGGCAATGATTTTTTCTCGTATAATTCTTGAAAAAAGAAATCATATACCGTTCTTGCTGTCGGAATAATCCTTAATTTTTCAAAGGGAATAACTTCCTTGGTCTCTTCACAAACTCCATATGTTCCATTTTTAATTTTAAATAATGCCCGCTCAACATCTTGAAGCTCTTCTTTTATATGATACATCAATGTACTGTTCTTCACTTCTTCATTGCAGCTGGATTCAAAAAGGGAATAATCAAAAAGCCGTGAACGTAATTCATCTCTTACTAGCTGTAGTTCATAACGAATCGCATCAATATGATTAGTCAAGATGGACACTCCTTCACTAAGGTTGTAACTATAGATTGTCCGCTTCGTTAGGAGATGACACTAATAAGATTTTTCCTTTTAAGGATACTTAAAAAGGCCTGCCCATTCGGACAGACCTTCTATTTTACGCTTTTGTATAATGATCTTTCACAATTGTCGCACAACGCGGACAAAGTGTCGGATGATCTTTGTCTTCACCAACATTCGGTGTGACAACCCAGCATCGTTCACATGTTTCGCCTTTTGCCTGTGTTACAACAATTTTAACTTTTTCAAAGCTTTGAGCATTTTCTGGCGCTTCGTTAAAGTCACCGGCAATTTCAAAACCTGAAACGATGAATAGTTGTTTTAAATCTTCTTTTACAGATTGCAGTAATTGTTTTACTTCGTCATTCGGATAAAGAGCAATATGTGCCGCAAGTGATTTTCCAATTACTTTTTCATTACGGGCTGTTTCAAGCGCTTTTAATACTTCATCACGAAGCTCCATAAATGAATTCCATTTCTCTTCAATTGCGTCTGCATCCGCAAATTCTTTTGCTTCCGGCATATCGACAAGCTGAACACTTTCTTCTTTAACAGAATCAATATGTGCCCACACTTCATCAGTCGTATGCGGTAAAATTGGCGCTACAAGCTTAACAAGTGATAAAAGTGTCTCATAAAGCACTGTTTGAATCGCACGGCGCTCTTTATTATTTTCCGCTTCAATGTAAAGAACATCTTTAGCAAAATCAAGATAGAAGGAGCTTAATTCAATCGTACAGAAATTGTGGACATGATGGTAAATTGCCGCAAATTCATAATTTTCATAAGCATTTTTAACTTCTTTCGTTAGTTTATTTAATTTAACGAGCATGTAACGGTCCACTTCACGTAGTTCATTCACAGAAACTGTGTCTGTTTTCGGATTGAAGTCTGCTAAGTTACCAAGTAAGAATCGGAATGTATTACGGATTTTACGGTATACTTCCGCAACTTGTTTTAAAATTGCGTCAGATACACGGACATCTGCTTGATAGTCAACAGATGCTACCCACAAGCGAAGAATATCTCCGCCAAGCTGTTTCATCACTTTCTCAGGAACAACAACATTTCCGAGTGATTTACTCATTTTACGACCATCGCCATCAAGTGCAAAACCATGGCTAAGCACACCTTTATACGGCGCTTTTCCTGTTACGGCAACAGCTGTTGATAGTGATGAGTTAAACCAGCCTCGATATTGGTCAGATCCTTCTAAATAAAGATCAGCTGGACGCTGAAGGTCATCACGTTCTACAAGAACTGCCTGATGAGAAGATCCTGAATCGAACCAAACATCCATAATATCTGTTTCTTTCGTAAACTCGCCGTTTGGGCTTCCTTCATGTGTGAAACCTTCCGGTAATAGATCTTTCGCCTCGCGTTCGAACCATACATTAGAACCATGTTCACGGAATAATTCTGACACATGATTAATTGTTTCATCTGTAATGATCGGTTCTCCGTTTTCTGCATAAAATACCGGGATCGGAACTCCCCATGCTCTTTGACGGGAAATACACCAGTCTCCACGGTCGCGAACCATATTATAAAGACGTGTTTCGCCCCATGCAGGAGTCCATTTTGTTTCTTGAATTGCTGCAAGAAGCTCTTGTCGAATATCTTTAATAGATGCAAACCATTGTGCTGTTGCACGGAAAATTGTCGGTTTTTTCGTTCTCCAGTCATGTGGATAAGAGTGAGTAATGAAAGAAAGCTTTAATAATGCGCCAGCTTCTGTCAGCTTTTCTACAATAGGTTTATTTGCTTCATCATAAAATAAACCTTCGAAACCTTCTGCTTCACTCGTCATATATCCTTTCGCATCAACTGGACATAAAACGTCTAAACCGTATTTTTGTCCGATAATAAAGTCATCTTCCCCGTGACCTGGTGCTGTATGGACACAGCCTGTACCAGCATCTGTCGTTACATGCTCTCCAAGCATAACGAGGGAATCACGGCCATAAATCGGATGGCTTGCAACGATATGTTCAAGCTCAGCACCTTTTACCGTTCTTACGACTTCATATTGTTCCCATTCCACTGTTTTTGCGACTTCTTCCACTAAAGCAGAAGCAACCACATACTTCTCACCATTTGCTGAAACGACACTGTATTCTAATTCCGGATGTACACTGATTCCTAAGTTAGCAGGAATTGTCCATGGTGTTGTCGTCCAGATTACGATTTTCTCATCTTGATTTAATACACCTTTTCCGTCTTTTACCGGGAAAGCAACATAAATAGATGCAGAGCGCTTATCATCATATTCAATTTCTGCTTCCGCTAGTGCTGATTCACTTGATGGTGACCAGTAAACCGGTTTTAGACCTTTATAAATATAACCTTTTTTCGCCATCTCACCGAACACTTTAATTTGTTGTGCTTCATAATTCGGTGTTAATGTTACATAAGGATTATCCCAATCGCCACGAACACCGAGACGTTTAAACTGCTCTCTTTGTCCATCAATTTGCTTCCATGCATATTCCTCACAAAGCTTACGGAACTCGGCAATACTCATTTCTTTTCTATTTACTTTTTTATTTTTTGTCAGCGCTGTTTCAATCGGCAGTCCGTGAGTATCCCAGCCTGGGACATAAGGTGCACAGAAACCGGACATTGATTTATAACGAACGATAAAATCTTTTAAAATTTTATTTAGCGCATGACCCATATGGATATCGCCGTTCGCATATGGTGGTCCATCATGTAAAATGAACAGCGGACGACCATTTGTTCTTTCTTGCACTTTTCCATAAATATTCATTTCTTCCCATTTTTCTTGCATCACCGGCTCACGATTCGGTAAATTTCCACGCATTTGGAAATCTGTCTTCGGCATAAGCAATGTATCTTTATAATCCAATTTCCATTCCTCCAATCGTAGAAAAGCGGAAGCGACTCGTTTAGCTCCGACAAGCATAAGACACTCTGGAATAAAAGGCGCTCTTTGCCTTAAATTCCAGGGTGGCTTATGACCTCGAGGAGCTAGTCGCTGCAGCTAGCCCACAAAAAAATAATAATAAAAATAAAAAAACCTTCACATCCCAAAAGGGACGAGAAGGTTTGCTCGCGGTACCACCCTACTAGACAATAAATATTGTCCACTTTAGCATTCGTAACGTGAATGATTCGCTATTGCTTACTATTGGAATATTCAGCAATAAAACTCCAGGGTGATTTTCATTCTATATGCTTATATCAGGCTTCCACCATTCCCGACTCGCTAAAATAAACGTTTACAGAATTACTCTCCCTATCTTCGCATGTAATATATACTTATTTCGATCGAATTATATACGAAAAACAAGCTAAAAGTCAAGTCTATGCTTTCACTTCTTCATCTTCAGCAAAGATCGGATCAACTTCATACTCCATTAAATGATCCCAGTCATCGTTTTTAAGCAAATCAAGCTGTGCTTCAATAAGCATCTGGAATCTTGTACGGAATACTTTTGACTGTTTTTTAAGTTCCTCAATTTCAATCGTAATTTTCCGTGACTTCGATAAAGATTCATTAATGATACGATCCGCATTTTTTTCCGCTTCTTTAATAATTAATTTCGCTTCCTTTTCCGCATTGCGTTTTACATCTCCTGCGGCTTCTTGAGCGACGATAATCGATTTATTTAATGTGTCTTCAATATTCGTAAAGTGACCTAGCTTCTCTGTCAATTCAGCTACATGAGCTTCAAGTTCCTTTTTTTCACGAATAATCATTTCATAATCTTTAATGACTTGGTCAAGAAACTCATTTACCTCATCCTCATCATAACCGCGGAATCCTTTGTTAAATTCCTTATTATGAATATCTAACGGCGTTAACGGCACAAATGCCACCTCCAGTTACAAATTGAATTTATGTATAGTAAGCACATACGCTTCTTTCATTATAAACCATTTTTCGACAGAACAGGAGAAAATCCTTCTAATTTCTCCTATTATTTTTTGAAAAAAGTCGGATATCTATTCATATTACTTCTGCTTGTTTATAACTACACGAAGCTTGTCTTTTTTTGTCTTCCCCTCTATCGAAAGAAATTTACTTCGTCCATAACCGCGAACAGAGAGCGTATCCCCTTCCTGCACTTCAAATGAAGGATCATCAACTGTTTTCCAATTAATCTTTACAAGCCCATGTTTAATAAGTGTCTGGACTTTCGCTCTTGATAAATTATTAATCGCAGCGACGACGACATCTAATCTGAGTGAGGAGACAGTCGTTGACATTTCCTGTACATCTTCTTCATGTGCAATCATCTGATCGAAACTTAGCTCTTTTAACGAAATTTTCGCACGGCCGACCTCTTGAAAATTCATTCGTAAATAATCAGCAATTTCTGTCGCAACGACTAAATGAATTTGCTCGCTAGCAAACCGAATATCACCGAATTTAGAACGGTCAAGACCTAGAGACATAAGAGATCCGAGTACTTGACGATGTTCGATTGTAACAAATTTACTCGGGTATTCAATTTCAAAGAGTTTCATCTGAAAGTCATTCTCTTCCTCTTCATAGTAGTCAGGAAAAATAAGGGCACGCTTTCGCTCTGTATTAGCGGTACCTCCAAATAAAGCAATTTTCACTTCTCCCTTTTCACCAATAACCGCTTTTGCAATTTCCTGCTCACGCGGGTCTAAAAAATCAGTTAATTTAGGGCTGTATTGATTAAGAACAGTTTCCTTCCACTCCACTACTTTATCAATCAACTGCCTCTCATCTATACGAAAATGTTGATAAATATTTTCCACAATAACAACTCCAAACTCCATGAAAGAATTTAACAAAAAAAGAGGAGACGAATGCTCCTCAAGTTAACATGCCATATAATGCCGCCAATCCGCCCTGTGCAAAACGCAGTGCTAAGATTGCAACGATTGGAGAAATATCAATCATTCCAAGCGGCGGAATAATTTTTCTAAATGGTTCCAAATAAGGTTCACAAATTCTTCCTAAAAGCTGTCCAAACCCTGACTCCCGAGCATTTGGAAACCATGAAAGCAATATGTAGATAATTAATGCGTACGAATAAATGACTAATAATTGACCTATTATACTAAATACTAGTCCCATCTATTCTACCACCTCCCACGTTCTTCTTCATTTATCATCTCTGAAATTGTGCCAGATACATCGACATTATCAGGTGTACATAAAAATATGTTTAAACCGATGCGCTTAATATCTCCGCCAATTGCATAAACAGTTCCACTCAAAAAATCAACAATCCGCTTCGCTTGATCTTTTTGAATACTTTGCAGATTAACAACGACCGCACGGCGATTTTTCAACTGATCAGCAATTCCCTGTGCCTCCGCATATGCTCTTGGTTCACACAATATAACTTTAGATGATTTTTGCACGCTTTGCAAACTAACAACATTTTGCTTAGGCTGCTGTTTTTGCACTGCCTGTGGTTCTTCAGATTCTTCGTCTTTATATTTCTCTTCCACTTCATATTCATATTCTTCATCCTCAAGTGCAAAAAAACTTTTAAATCTGTTTTTTATACTCATCCTTATTCACCCCTAACTTCATTTCCGACGAGTGAAGAGCCGATTCTAATAAATGTCGCACCTTCTTCAATCGCGATTTTATAATCATTTGACATTCCCATCGACAACTCCTTACATGGTGCATAGCTTAGCTGTAAGGCTTGTACATTTAATTGCAGCTGCTTTAAGTCACGGAAACAGTTTCTTATAATTGCCTCATCACTCGTATAAGGCGCCATCGTCATAAGACCTTCGATTTGAATATATTCAAATTTCTGTAATTGTTCAATAAATCCAATAACCTCATCAGGTGTCAAACCTTGCTTTGACTCTTCACCGGACACATTCACCTGAACAAAGCATTTCATCGTTTTGTCTGCCCTTTTATTAATTTCTTCCGCAAGTGACAAGCGGTCAAGCGAATGAATATATTCTACTTTATCAATAATATTTTTCACTTTTCTCGTTTGCAAAGAACCGATAAAATGCCATGTTACATCATTTTCAATTGCGGCAAATTTTTCACTTAAACCTTCTTCACGATTTTCACCTAAATGGGTGATTCCTGCATCTATCGCTGCTTTTGCACGATCGATACTTACATACTTCGTTACAGCGACTATTTTTATTTCATTTGGATCTCGATTTATTTTTCCGCATATTTCTTCAATTTCTGTACGGATTTTTTCAGCATTTTCTCCTACATTCACTGTTATATCTCCTCCTGGAACCCAATATAACTTAACATCCTGCCAGTTTTCCCTTTATCACGGCGATGGGAGAAGAAATAATCTTTCTCACAGCTTGTGCAAAGCTGTGAGATAAATATATTTTCCTCTTTTATTCCTGCTCGCAGTAAAAGTAATTTATTAAGCTGTTTTAAATCTAATGTATATTGACCTGTTGAAATTTCATCATATGGTTTAGAACTTATTTCAGAAACAATTTGATCAACGAAGTTTTTCACATAATCATCAACGACATAGCAGCAAGAACCGATGGAAGGACCGATAACAACTTTTACTTCATTCGGACTAACACCTTCATCTTCTTCCCACTTTTGTACCATCTTCCCGCCAATATCACTAACAGAGCCTTTCCACCCAGCATGTGCAGCACCAATTAGTCCTTTAGTAGGAGCATAAAAATAAAGCGGCACACAATCAGCATAGCATAATGCAAGCATTATTCCTTTTCCAGAAGTGTATAAACCATCTGCTTTAGCTATACTGTCGCTATAATACTCTGTACCTTTTCCAATATGAGCATCAGTAATTTTCTCAATATGATTAGAATGAATTTGATCAGCGAACACCCATTTATATAATGGAAAAGATAACGATTCTGCTAAAAGTTCACGATTTTCCACGACTGCTTCACGTTCATCATGAACATGCAGCCCTAAATTCAGTGAAGCAAATTCCGTTTTGCTTACTCCGCCATTTTTCGTTGTAAAGCCGGCTAGAATACCTTTCCACTCTGGGATTGTAAACTTAATCCCATCTTTTCTATCAATTTGAAATGGTTCCATCATTTTTCACTGATTCCTCTTTTCGACATAAAACTCATTAGTTACACTTATTTTAACATATATCCACTAGTTCGTTTAGCATAAACCGGCTTTTTTTATTCAGGAGATATTTCATTTTGATGACGATTTAAACGAACTAGAATAACATCCTCTCCTATTTTTACTATATTTCGCCATGGAATGACGAATTCCTCGTCCTTCCCAAAAAAACCTAGTACTCTCCCATTTCCATTAATAATAATCGCTTGAATTTTTCCAGTTGTTACATTTATATCAAAATCACCGATATTTCCAAGCTTCTTTCCATCTGATACACTGACGACATCCTTCGTTTGAAATTCTGAAATATACATCATTTATCGCAGAGCCCCCTGTTCGTCTTATATGCTTATATTTATGATAGAATATGCTAAAAAAGAATCTATAAAGTAAGAGTATCAAGTTCCTCTGCTTTAAAACAAAAAGGACAACAGTCCGAGATGGAATGCTGTCCTTTTGAATTTCTATTATTAAATATCTCTATTATTATCTAAACGTTTGTTCCCTAAATTATCGGGAGCGAGCGGATCAGCTGTTCGAAAAGCATCATCCCCTATATGATTTTCACGTCGCTCTACAACGACAAGGATCTTCCCTTCCTTTACAAAGCCTTCATAACGGCTCGCTTCCTCTTCTGGAATACCCATTCCAATTAAAGCTCCTGCTAATCCGCCTGCTCCAGCACCGACAGCTGCACCAGTCAATGTTGCTGCAATTGGACCTGCGGCGATAAGCGGCCCTATACCAGGAATAGCTAAAGCTCCCACACCTGCCAATAAACCGACAAGTCCGCCAAGTATACCACCTGTTGCCAATCCTGCTGCAAGACCTTCCTCTGCCTTCGTACCAGTAGCATCGTTAATGTCTTTTATTTCATCTTTATTTTTCCCTATTACTGAAATATCTTCTGTAGAATAACCTTGCCTTTTCAGATCTTCAACAGCCTGAATTACTTCCTGTTCAGTATTATATACCCCTACTAAGTGTTTTTCATGTTCATACATTGAAAATTCCTCCTTTGGACAAGTAATCTATACTGAAATTACCCGACCTCAGAAGGAATGAAACATTCTTTATATATATTTTTATTATATATTTTTTATACAGCTTCTCCTTCTAAAGCATCTAATGATTGATAGGGAAAGTTTAAATAGGAAGATAGCTTCTGATTTACATGATTACTCCAATTAGATGTATGAATTCCAGCCTCCATTAAAATATCATAGGAATAA
Source organism: Metabacillus fastidiosus NBRC 101226 (assembly GCF_001591625.1). Lineage (GTDB taxonomy): Bacteria > Bacillota > Bacilli > Bacillales > Bacillaceae > Metabacillus > Metabacillus fastidiosus. The sequence goes on along the minus strand of NZ_BCVG01000020.1, from coordinate 9,189 downwards.
GTCCACGCTCTCATTTCCACAGTTAGCCGGTAAGCAGAATTATTTCTCCACAAGTCATAATTAAGCTCATTCTCCAGATGATCTTTTAAATGGCCTATTTCATGCGCCAAACCATATAAATCTTCTAATCCCCATTTAAATGGGACGTGTATCGTTAATGTTTCACTATTAAAACATAGTTTTTCAGCAGTAAAATTCACATTGCCCCCCAGCGCACTTACAATGTCACATAGTTTGCCTAATTGATCTTCACTCATGCCGATCTTCCTTTTTTTTATATTTTCATTCTTTCATTATTATTCGGATATGACTCAATGAATACTTGAATGCCCTTATTTTACTGTTACATTTCGTACTTGTAAATAATATTTTCCAACAAATGTACTATTTTAATGTAAGTAATTGGTGTTAGTTATATATGTATAAAAAATACACCACTATATGACTAGTGGTGTATTTTTTAAATAAGTGAGCTCTAGCGGACAGTCCGCTTTTGTCTTGGCCAGCTACAGCGGCTAGCTCCTCGAGTCATAAGTCATTCCATCATTGAAGGCAAAGAACGCCTTCTATGCCGGACTGTCTTATGCTTGTCGGGGCTGGGCAAGCCGCCTGCGCTTTTCTTCTTGTCCAGCTCCGGCGACTAGCCCCTCGAGGTCATAAGTCACTTCCGAATTGAAGGTAAAGTGCAACCTTCTATTCGAAAGTGCCTTATGCTTGTCGGGGCTGGGCAAGCCGCCTGCGCTTTTCTTAGTTCTGAATGTTTTTGTTCATTTGTTTAATTGCTGCTTTTTCTAAACGAGAGACTTGGGCTTGGGATATTCCGATTTCTTCAGCAACTTCCATTTGTGTTTTTCCTTGAAAGAAACGTTTTCTAAGTATAAGTTTTTCCCGGTCGTTCAGCCTTCTCATTCCTTCTTTTAATGCTAGTTCTTCAATCCAATTAATATCGCGGTTTTTCTCGTCACTTAGCTGATCCATTACATAAATCGGATCGCCGCCGTCATTATAAATCGGCTCAAATAAGGAGACAGGATCTTGGATCGCATCAAGCGCAAAAACGATCTCTTCATGCGGTACATCCAGTTCCTTTGAAATCTCTTCTGCTGTTGGCTCTCTGGATGTTTTACTCATTAATTTCTCCCGCACCTGAAGTGCTTTGTACGCAATGTCTCTCAGTGACCGGGACACACGAATTGGATTGTTATCACGCAAATAACGACGGATTTCTCCGATAATCATTGGTACAGCATATGTTGAAAATCTGACATTTTGGCCGAGGTCAAAATTATCAATTGATTTCATAAGTCCAATACAGCCGACTTGAAACAGATCATCAACAAATTCTCCTCTGTTGTTAAAACGCTGGATTACACTAAGTACTAAACGCAAGTTGCCATTAACCAGCTTCTCTCGTGCTGATAAGTCTCCGCTTTGTAATTGTCTAAACAGTTCTCTCATTTCCTCATTTTTTAGTACGGGAAGTTTAGAAGTGTCTACCCCACAAATTTCGACTTTATTTCTTGTCACATCTTTCCCTCCTAACAGGAGCTGCTGTACAAAGTTAAGTATCTCCTTAGGTGGGAAAAATATGCACAATCTTTTTTCAAAAAATGGGAAAAAGGTCTTGAATACTTATAACATTAAGCTTTCAATAATATGAAAAAAATTTCAAACCATTTTATTAAATTCCTTTTGAAGCCTTTTAATAATTCTCTTTTCAAGACGTGAAATATAGGACTGGGAAATACCCAGCATATCAGCAACATCTTTTTGAGTCTTCTCTTCTCCTCCCTGCAAACCGAATCGAAGCTCCATAATTTGCTTTTCACGGTCATTCAATTGTTGAAGTGCTTTCATTAATAATTTTCTGTCTACATTCGCTTCAAGATCTTTCGTAATGATATCTTCTTCTGTTCCTAATACATCTGAAAGCAATAATTCATTTCCATCCCAATCAATATTAAGAGGCTCATCGAACGATACTTCCGACCTTAACTTATTATTTCTCCGCAAATACATTAAAATTTCATTTTCAATACAACGGGAGGCGTATGTCGCAAGCTTAATTTTTTTCTCCGGATTGAATGTATTAACAGCTTTAATTAAACCTATCGTCCCAATGCTTATTAAATCCTCAATATTGATACCTGTGTTTTCAAATTTACGAGCAATATAAACGACTAAACGTAAATTTCTTTCAATAAGGATGGAACGGGCGGCTTGATCCCCATTCGGAAGTTTTTTCAGCAGTACTTCTTCCTCATCCTTTGAAAGAGGAGGCGGTAATGCTTCACTTCCACCTATGTAATAAATCTCGTCCGTTTTTATCCCAAGCTTCATCAATAATTTATACCAAAGATATGTTAATCTCAATTTTAACTTTTTCATTGTTCCTCCTCCTTCTAAAATGAAAAGTATAAGAGTAGAATATTAATAACTTTATGATACATTTTGAATCCCCTGCATCATCTTCGGGTGAATGATACAGTCGTACTCATCATCACTTGATAATGTCGTTCGATTTAAACCAATGACTGCTTTTTTCACATGGATCGTTCCTTCCTTCGTTTGAATAGAAATTTCATCTGGCTTAAATCCGAGCAGAAATTGATTTTCATGGCCAACAACCCGGTATGGGATTAAACGGACCCTATGTTCCCATTCATGACCCTCTTCCGAATCCTGGCTAACGGACGCCATTACATCATCTTTTAATGCTTGTTCAAATAGTTTTTCTGGTAAGAAAGACTTCGCCTTACTAGCATCAATAATCATGACAGGGCTTCTTGAAATTGGATCGTACAACTGATTTCCACTGTCGATTAAGCCGCGTAATAACAGTTCATTACTATCAACTTTAATTAATACTTGTACCAGTTGATCGAACTTAATTTTCTTCGTTTCCAAGCTTTCCAGCCTGTTGCGGGAAAAATACCAAGCGAGTGGAAAACCAATTAAAACAAATAACCAGCTGATTGGATCACCGAAGCCTGTTGAGCTTGTCATCATTACTCCATCTAACACCCCCATTTCCACCTGCATGAAATAATGGGTACCGAGCATTCCACCGCCAATCATAAATGTAACAAAATAAAAGGTTAATAAACTTTGAAAAAAGGAACGGAATCTTTGAAATCCGAATGAAATGAGAACCATGAGTACGGAAATAGCTAATTTTCCGAGTGGATGAACTGCTATGAATGAAAATGGTGTAAACATAAGAATAACGATGCCAGAACCAATAAGAGCACCTAATAAGAGCCTCAGTTTTTTAATTTTTCTTTTTAAAATGATTGCTGTCAGCAACAGTAGAAATAAATCAAACGAAAAGTTCAAAAACCAAATAACATCTAAATAAATAGACAAGGCATACTCCCTTCCATCGTTATTTAGTGTAAAACTTGGTTAATATTAAGTATAAAGCATCCTTTATAAGGAAGTTGTCACTTAGTGCCGAGCAAATAGTACAAGTTTTGATAGTTTTGTGGAGATTTTGTCGAGGTGAGGGTATGGACCTAATATATAGACAAAACTAAAAATTTTTCTGTTTACAAGAGCTGTCCGACAAGTTCCTAATAAATTTTAAAAGCTGAAAGCCCCCACAAGACCCTTGATTTTACTGGATTCCCATAAAGGTGCCTTTCAGGAAGCTTTTTCAATGACCTGATTAAAAAAAGCACCCAAAAGGATGCTTTAATAATATTATTGTTTGTACGTTTTCTATATTCATTTATAAATTGTTTTAAAAAATATTTCAGCTTCTACTTACAAAATATTTATCCCAGCCTTAACAGGCAGTAAGACTCCCACTTCAAAATTCTACAAACTCAAAGAAGTGAAGTGGGAGATCCACTGCCCGTAAAGATCCGAACAATAGAACACATACTTTGGGCCTCAACTAACCATCAATGGGGATGAGAAAAAACCCCCACTTATGGAAGTTTCACTTTATATCGCCTTTTCTCTTTCATCCTCTTCAACTTCTTGCACATCATCTGAAATTCCTCGTGCAGTTAATGAACCTGATAAGAGCAGTACTGATTTAATGACGAAAATAATACCTAGCCCTACAAAACTGCTAACATAAGCTAATAGAAATGGGACAATCGTTTGTGCGAGCCGATTAGACGCTAATCGCAACCCCAATACTTCTCCGCTTCGACCTGGCGGAGCAGCATTATAGGACAGAATGATTGTTAATGGCAAGGTTATACCAAGTCCCGCTCCAATAATAAAGGATACAATGAGAATGATACTAAATTGATCTTGGAATGGAATAAAGCCATATGCTAAAGCACCTATACCCATAAATATCCATAAGATTGTTACCCTTCCATATGCTTCAACTAGTTTTGGCATAATAATCCGGACAAGTGCACTTGCCGCTCCTTGTACCGCTAACACCCAGCCAATTTGTGATACACTGAGTCCAATTGACTGTCCATATAAAGGAAAATAAACGGAATAAATGTCAAGTGAAGATAAAATGAGCATACTTACAAAAATAGACCGACCGAGTCCTGGAAGAAGTAATAACTCCTTCACATTTGCAGATTTTCCTTGTTTCCCTTTCGAAGCTCCTTTTTCTGTTTTTGCCACAAAAAAGGAAACAATTATGGTGATAATCGGAATAACAGCCAGCAGTATATAAGAAGTTTGGAATCCAAAATGCTCTGATACATATCCACCGATTAAAGGTCCAAACAGTAATCCAGTTGAAGTAAATAAACTAAGAGTACCGACAGCTTTATCCCGTGTTTCATTGGAAGCAGACTTTGTCACTCCATTTTGAATCGCCAATATCGCTAGGAGCTGACCCCCTCCGAGCAGCAGCATAGAAATATAAAGTGTCGCAATGGAAGGAAAATAAAAAGGAAGAGCCAATGAAATGAACATACAGATTGAACCGGCAATAATCGGAAGCTTTTCACCAAACTGATCTATATAACGTCCAGCAAACACCGCTAAAAAGAGAGGTGTAACCGAATAACAAACCGTAATAATTCCAATCTCAATCATCGACGCATCCAATTCCTTCGCAAACAATGAAGTCATTGGCCGTACAGCAGAAACAGAAGCTAACACGAAAAATACTGCAATAAAAAATGATGCAAATTTCAAAATGTTTCCCCACCCTATTTTAAAATCCTATTTATTATATCATCTCCTAGCATAGCATTTATTTTTCATTTTATCATTTCCCCGCAGAAGACTCGGTATGTTCTCCTCCGGTAATGCTATCTCAACTGCCTCGTTTTCTTTAAAAAAAGACCAAAAGCTATGCTTTTGATCTTCTCGTTATACTCTATTAACCGCGTCGATTACGATTTCGTAAAAACGTCGGTATGTCTAATGTATCTTCTGCTTGTTGATGCTGTGTTCCACGGTTATCATAATGCGAAGGCTCTTCACGTTTGATTTCACGCTTCGGCTGCGGCTGGCTTGGCTGCTGCTTTACAGGATTGTTTCCAAATGGTCTTGATGTTTGCTGCTTCATCGGGCTCGGTTCCATTTCTGTAAATCCTGTTGCGATAACTGTAACAACAATCTCATCTTTTAAATTTTCATTAATGACAGAACCGAAGATCATATTTACATCTTGGTCTGATGCTGATGCAACGATATCCGCTGCTTCCTGTACTTCGTAAAGACTTAAATTTGAACCGCCTGTAATATTCATAAGGACACCTTGGGCACCGTCAATTGCTGTTTCAAGCAATGGACTTGAGATTGCCTTTTTTGCTGCTTCAGCAGCACGGTTTTCACCAGTTGCAACACCGATCCCCATTAACGAAGAACCTTTATTGGACATAATTGTTTTAACGTCTGCAAAGTCTAAGTTAATTAATCCTGGAACTGCGATTAACTCTGAAATACCTTGTACACCTTGTCTTAAAACATTATCCGCTTCACGGAATGCTTCAAGCATCGGCGTATTTTTATCAACGATTTCAAGCAGACGGTCGTTCGGTATAACAATCAGCGTATCAACAGATTCCTTCATTGCTGTAATTCCGCCAGCAGCTTGTCCCGCACGTTTACGTCCTTCAAACGTAAATGGACGTGTTACAATTCCGACCGTTAATGCACCTAAATCTTTTGCAATTTGTGCAATAACAGGTGCAGCACCAGTTCCTGTACCACCGCCCATACCAGCAGTAACGAATACCATATCTGCTCCTCTTAAGGCTTCTTCAATTTGCTCTTTGCTCTCTTCAGCCGCTTTTTTACCGACCTCTGGATTAGCACCAGCACCTAATCCACGAGTAAGCTTTGAACCAATTTGCATTTTTGTTTCTGCTTTTGACAAGTCGAGTGCTTGAGCATCTGTGTTCACTGCAATGAATTGCACTCCCTGAACACCGTGCTCAATCATACGGTTTACGGCATTATTCCCGCCACCGCCAACCCCAATTACTTTGATGGTTGCCGTGCCATCTATATTTGTATCAAACTCCAACATGCGAAATCCTCCTAATCCGTCAAATGACTTCTAACTGATGCTTTTATTCAAAGAAGTAGCCAAAAAATCGTTTTACCTTGCTTTCCTTTTTCTCACTTTGCTGACTTTGCTGACTTTGTTGCTTGATCCGTTTTTGTTGCGGTTCTTTTGTAGCAACTACTTCAACCGCATCAATTGAAACGTTTGAACTAATTTCTCTTCCTTGTATTTTAGCATTTTTATGTGCGAATTGTATTAAACCAACACCCGTCATATATCGAGGTTCTCTTACTCCAATATAATCAGGAATTGCGATGCGAACATTATTCTGAAGGACAGCCTGTGCCAATTCATTTACACCTGGCATAATAACTGTTCCTCCGGTAAGGACAAACCCGCCGGGCAAGTCCCGCACACCTAATCTTCGCAGCTCATGTTGAACTAATTCAAATATTTCTTCCATTCTTGCTTCGATAATATCGGATATTTCTAACTGGCTAAATGTCTGTCTTTGGTCTGAGCCAATGATTGATACTTCAAATACTTCTTCTCCAGATGCAAAATCATAGTATGCATGTCCATGCTTAATTTTAATCCGCTCAGCTTCCTCTGTAGAAGTGCGAAGCCCAATTGATAAGTCTTTGGTGATATGTTCTCCCCCAATAGGTAAAACGGTTGTTGCCGCTAAATTATTTTGTTCAAAAACGGCAATTGTCGTTGAACCGCCACCAATATCAATTAAAGCAACACCAAGGTTTCTTTCATCCTTTGATAATGCAACCGCTCCAGCAGCTAAAGGCTGCAAACATATATCTGTTATTTCTAAGCCAGCACGCTCAACACAACGTAATAAATTATGTAAAATCGTCTTTGAGCCAGTAATAATAATACCTTCCATTTCAAGTCTAACGCCTAGCATTCCTCTCGGATCATTGATTTCATCAAGACCGTCCACAATAAATTGCTTCGGAATGACATCTATTATTTCTCTTTCAGGAGGTATAGACATTACTTGTGCAGCTTCGATCACTCGCCTTACATCTTCATTTGAAATTTCACGATTTTCGCTTGATACAGCGACAACGCCGTGGCAATCTTGTAAATGAACATGGTTTCCAGTGATCCCAACAACGACACGTCTGAGCGGGATGCCGACCATGCGTTCAGCTTGCTCAACTGCTTTTCTAATAGAATGAACAGTTTCATCTATATCAACGATTGAACCTTTTCTTAATCCTTCTGACTTTACATTACCCACACCTATAATGTTTAAAGAATCATTCGCCATTTCACCAATAATTACTTTAACACTGGATGTACCGATGTCAAGACTTACGAATATTTCATTGTTGTTCATTCTATGGCACCTCCTCATCTTCAATCATTTTCTATTCTATTCGTTATAGAACGACAATACAACGAAACTGTGATTACATATTTATGACAATATGTTTACTGAGATTATAGTACTTCATCTAAATGCAAGGCAGTAGGTGCCGCTTACATTTATATGTGTACATTTGCTTGAACTCATACGATATATAGTTTTTATTCGTCAAATCCTTTCTATTCCCTTTTAATAAATCAATTTTTTTTCAGTTTTTCCCTTGATAAACTCCATTTTGAAATTAAGATTCTGCGAATAACTGCAATATTTTGAAAAAGTCGAACACCGAACGCAAACATTGCAACTAAATACAAGTCTACACCAAGATGTACACCTAGAAAAGCCAAACTTGCTGCAAGTAGAATGTTAAAGAAAAAGCCGGAAACGAATACCAATTCATCATAAATATTTTGCAGCTGCGCTCTAATTCCACCAAATAATGTATCAAGAGCGGCAAGAATGGCTATCGACAGATAGTTCGAATATTCAGTCGGGATACGGAATTCGGTAAATAATCCTAACACAATGCCTAATACTAGTCCAAGTAATGGAAGCCACATGTTAACTTTCTCCTTTTTTCGGATTCAACGGCTTCATATTTTTCACACGAATCGGATTTTCATAAGCAGGTACTGTAATATTTTTAATTGGTTCGGAAATAGAGAGGCTTAAATTATCAATAGCAAAATCTTCATCTGTAGCTGATGCATTTATCCTACTATATAGTTTATCGGTATTATAAGAGATAATTTTTACCTCAACAGGTAGGTCTTTCAGACTAAAATTGTCGATCTTTGTTTCCCCATTAATATCTCTAATAACTGTCGTATGAAGAATGCGATGATTATTAATAGAAATGTAGTCAGCATCATAAGAGTTAAGCTCATTAATAAGCCTTCTTAATAACTCTGGTGAAATATGGGCAACCTCTGTACCTAGTAATTCATCATCAAACAGCTGATCGATCGTAATAATAATACCTGGACCAGTAATATCCGTTAACCCGGCTTCCCTCTTTAAATTTTGAAGGGTATTGTTTAAAGCCGTTTCTGGATTTTGATTTTCTTTTTCTTTATAAGTATCGATCAATTCTTCATACTTTCTAATCTCAGATAATAAATCAACCTGCAGCTGCTGCTCCCTCTTTAAATCCTCCCGCAATTGCCACATATCACGAGTATCCCTTTCAATAGGTTCCTGAATGGTGCGAAACTGAATCGCCAACATTAAGCCGAAAATTAGTGTGATAAATGAAAAGCTCATTCCTTGTTTCCAATTTGATTTATTCATACTCATTAACAACTCCTATGGAGTTAGAACATCCCCGCTTTGTTTAAAATAAAGTGAAACTTCCATCAGT
>NZ_BCVG01000019.1 GCF_001591625.1 Metabacillus fastidiosus NBRC 101226 | reverse complement strand
ACTCCACTTCCTCTCTGAATTGTTGGAAGTTTGAAGTAGGAGTCTTACTGCCCGTTAGGCTGGGATAAAATAAAAATGTGACCTCACTCCCGATTCATGAGGTCACATTTTTATCACCACTCTATTACCTGACATTTTCCCCGCTAACCTTCTCCCAGTTCCCAGGCTGCAATCTATAATATGTTTTGCCTTTTCTTCCTTCATCGATTAATAATATGTCTCCGGTACTTATAAATCTTGCTTCATAATCATCCGGAATCAAATCGGGAACATTGAATATTCTGAATATTTTCTCAAGCGCATCTTTATGATTAAAAGCTTTAACAGTCGTCTCATACACTTTTTCGTATCCTTTTTCTTCCCTGAAAAATGGAGTTTGAAAAACCGTAATATTAAATACCGATACCCTTTTCTTTAGCAATAAAATGGAAGAAACCATGCGATCGTCCCCCTTTATTTAAGCTGTACTACTTAAATTAGAGATTCAATCGCAAAATTCCTTTAGCTAAACAGTTCTATTTTTGTCGAAAACCTGTTGTATTTTAGCGACTGCTATTTTCACAATGAGAAATGTACAAATTCCTGCTGCAAATCCGGCTAAAACATCTGTAAGAAAGTGAACGCCGAGATAAATCCTGCTCACCCCGATTAGTAATATAAGAACCGCTGTCCCTGCTACAAGCATTTTCTTTACCTTTTCCGATACGATAAATGTTTCTATTAAAATAAAACATAGGAAACTGTAAACAGCAGCAGAATTCATCGAATGTCCACTCGGAAAACTATATCCGCTCTCTTTATAAAGAAAGTCAAATAAAGGTCTTTCCCTGAGAAAAAACTCTTTTAAATAAGTATTCAATACTCTGACAAGGAAAAACAGCAGCATAAGAGAAACAGCATGTACATATTTTTTCTCCACTACTAAAACAATAGACATTATGATACATAACGGCAGCATAATTTTTAGCGAACCGATATGCGATAAAGCGAAAAATAAATCTGTCAGCCAGTCTGTCCTGATTTTTTCAAACGATAATGAAACAGCTGTATCAATGCCTTCTATATACTTATTATCATAATTAATAGCCAAAATGATAAAAGTAAATATTAAAAATAAAATTGTTTTCAACAAACCCCACTCCAAAATAACCTTTGTTTCCTCTTATTATAAAATAATTATAACCGTCCCGTCTCCAAAAAAATAATCAAGAATCAGCTATTCTGCTAATTCTTGATTATTGTTCACATATTCTCGTAAATATAGAAGGCGGGGAGCCAACTTATTTAATCTTCTGGCTCTAGCTCTTCATCAATTAAACATTTGTTCAATAAATACTCAAATGTAATATCAGCTATTTCTTCTAGTTCCACTTCTGAAGGCACAAATCCTCTTGCTGTTAGCTCATTGTAAAAGAATTCAGCAATTTCCTCTGTATCAATAACAACTTCAATTTCTTTCACAACATCGCCCCCTTTAATAATTGTTTATGTTCATAAATGGGGACATATTCTAAAAAAATTTAAAACTTTTTTTCAGCTTATTATGAATATTTCTTCCGTTAAACAATATAAATCTGGTAATAGGACAAGCCATAAAGGAGCTGGTAATAATGATTAACGGAATCGTTCATAAAATGGTGCAATTTATTGATGGAGAAGGATATGATCAGTTATTAAATACCGTAACAAAAGGATTATTTTATTTCATCCTTGTCTTCTGCATCCCTTACTTCCTTTATTTACTTTTTTAAATTATTTTTCGTTTTCTATATATTCTTCCCATGCTTCATCAAAAGTGGACATGCTCTTCATATAAGATCCGTTTAGCTCGAGATACGTACTAAGCTCATTGTAACTTACAGAACTTTTTGGAAAGCTGTGGTCATCATATGCATCATTAGCAAACTTTGAAATATCATCTTTCGGTTTCGGATGACGATATTTCATTAAGTAGTGGTAAAAAGATTTCATACCTATTCCCCTATACAAATTAAATTTTTCTTATTATAGCGCATAATAGTGAAAAAACGGAATAGATTGATTAAGATTTAACTTTTTTAATCGTAAATAATAAGTCAAATATTTCATCTTTGTAACCGCATTCACAAATTATACATATTTATGTAACAGTTTATTAACAGACATTAATACAGTTATCATCTATAATATAACTAAACTGGCAATTTAATATAAAAAAGGGGGATATTCCATGAAACAGTTTGTCTTTCTAATTAGTACAGGTTGTAAAACAAGAGAGCATTTCGTTGAAGCAACTGGAATGACTGATGCTATAAACAGGGTAAAGATGCTAAGTGATGAATTAAAAGACCAGTCCCAGGGAGATGTGAAAATAAAATTTAAAGGCGTCATTTATTAATAACTTTACCATTCTATACTTCTGATTTATTCCACATTCTATTACCTTCTATTGTTAATATCATAATAACTATTTCATATGTTTCTCATCATTGTTTTGTCCATAATTAAAAACGAGGATGATCCAGACTTGCGAGCATCCTCGTTTTGCTATTTCCCGTGAAAATGAATGATCATTTCTTCCAGCGATCTAAAGCTAAAAAGTCTTCTCCACTTTAATTGAGAATCGGCCAATGTACATTCAGGTATTCTTTCAAGAAAAGTACTAATTGCAATTTGTGCTTCTAAACGTGCCAGCGAGACACCTAAACAAAAATGAACTCCTGCTCCAAAAGCAAGATGCTGATTAGGATCTCTTCTAATATTAAATTGATCAGCATGTAAGAACTTGCGAGGATCACGATTCACAGCTCCCAGCATAATGTACACATGCTCCCCTTCTTTTATGAGCTCACCATTCATTTCCACGTCTTCCCCTGCGATGCGGGCTATCATCTGTGTCGGGCTTTCATAACGCAGACATTCTTCCACTGCTGATTCCATCAGTGATAAATCTTCCCTCAATTCAAGCAATTGTTCCTCATTATTTAACAGAATGAACAAGGAATTACTAATAAGATTTACCGTTGTTTCATGCCCGGCAATGACGAGTAAAATACAAGTTGCGATCAATTCCTCATTTGTCATTTTTTTCTCTTTTATTAATATGCTAATAAGGTCTTCTGCCGGATACAATTCCTTGCTTATAATTAATTTTTTGAAATAATTTATTAATACACCCATCGTCCTGTTTCCGCTTTTCAGCGATTTAGACGATCGCATGAAATCAATCGTCTGAATAAGCTCTATTGACCATTCTCTGAATTTTTGATGATCTTCTGCCGGCACTCCTAATATTCGTGCGATAACAGAGCTTGCCAGCGGGAAAGCAAAGTCAGAAACTATGTCCATCGTTCCCCCTAGCTTCATTTCATCAAGCAGGCTATTAGCTGTCTCTGCTATGTATGGACGGTAAGCTTCTATCATTCTAGGCGTAAATGCTTTATTAACGAGCATGCGAATTTTTATATGATCAGCTCCATTTTTAAAAAGGAACATATCATTTTGTGTATCTTTAAGAGATTCATATTTTAGAGTGCTTTGCGGTAAAGGGATACGGTTTTTAAATCTCGTATCTTTTAAAATTGTTACAGCTTCCTCATACCCTGTTACAAACACCCCTTTATATTTCAGCAGGCTCGTTCGATATAAAGGGCTGATGGAACGCAGCTCATCATAAAAAGGATACGGATTTTGAAAAAAATCAGTATGCATATTATTTATATTTTTCATTTGAACGACACCTCAGCAAATTATTATGTAATGATATTCAGTTCTTTGCCAATGAAAAAAACTTTCTCCAGTAAATAGTTTATTTCTTCTGAGCTGTGTGCAGAAGAAATAGTGAACCGGATCCGGCTTTCTCCATCCGGTACAGTCGGCGGACGAATAGCCGGTGCATAGATTCCGTTATCTTTCAATTTTTCCGCAAACAGGACGGCTTTCTCTGCTTCTCCTATAATGACCGGAATAATGGGAGTGCTTCCACCTTTTACTTCGTATCCCATTTGCGAAAGAGCCTCTTGCACTTTTTTAATATTCATAAGAAGAAGCTCCCGGTCCTTGTGACTCTGTTCTATAATTTCTAAAGCTGTGTAAGAAGCAGCACAGCTCATCGCTGGAATAGCTGTCTGAAAAATAAATGTTCTCGCATGATTAATAAGATAATCAATCAATGTTTTTGAACCGCATACAAACCCGCCTTCTGTACCGGCAGCCTTACTTAGAGTCCCAATGACAATATCGGGAGCAACATCAAAATATTCACTCGTCCCCCGCCCATTTTCCCCTAGCACTCCTGTCGCATGGGCATCATCAACAATGACATAAGCATTATAGTGATCGGCAATTTTCATTATCTTATCAAGAGGGGCAACCGTCCCGTCCATGCTGAACACGCCGTCCGTTACAATAAAACACTGTCCGCAGCCCTTTGCTTTTCTCAATTTTTCTTCCAGATCATCCATATCAGCATGCTTATAAACAATTGTATCTGCTTTAGATAAACGGCAGCCGTCAATAATACTTGCATGATTCAGCTCGTCACTTAATAAAATATCTCCTTTTTCCGGAATCGATGACAATACCCCGACATTAGCTAAATAACCTGATGAAAAAAGCAATGCTGCTTCTGTTTGTTTAAAGTCTGCAATACGCTGTTCCAGTCTCTCATGCCATATTGAATTGCCAGTCGTTAATCTTGAACCGCTGCTTCCCGTTCCACATTCATACAAAGCTTTGTTTGCCGCAGCTATTAATCTCTTATCTGCCCTAAGCCCTAAATAATCATTCGATGAAAATACAAGATCTGTATCAGAATGAGAAGGATTTATAAGCTGAAGCTCCCGGTACAGACCATCTTCTTTTTTGCTGTCCAACCGTTCAGTAAGCCTCTGATCAAGCCCCATCCTCTTCTCTGCTCCCTTCCCATTGAATAAAAACCGGTTTTTTCTCCAAATAATATATGTACGAGTCCAGTTCCTCTGAACAGTGAACGAAAAAAATTCTGCCGCCTCTCTCATCACCATATTCTTTCAGTTTCGTAATTCGCTGATAGCCTTCTCTCTTGCTCGCTACATATCCTGTTACATAATCAGGATCATCAGACCAGCATAGTTCAGCTGCTGCAGCCAGATGACTGCTCACTTTTGTCGCAAGAGCGAGTGCTTCTCTTAATCTCTGATTTCCCTTTATATGATAAAAATCAGACCATCTTTCAAAATGATAAGGCAGCCAATCTATCCTTGAAACGCGTATCCCTTTATTTTTCCTGTCATCGACCCTTTCTCCTGATTGAACATCAACTAATACAGCACCTGCAGGTTCCAAATATTGAGACAGATTTTCATAAACTTTATCAATTGTCTTCTTCGGAATTCCTGCTTTTTCTAACAATGATTTCGCTAAAACCTGCCCGGCTTCCATAGATGCCACTTCATTCGTCCTAACTTCCAGCGGTTTTATATATTCAACAGGCTCCTGAATAGCTTCAAATTGAATTTGCATAAAGTCTGCATTTCCCCTGGAATGTGTCAAAGCTTTTTCCAGCAATATATTTACCGATTCTTTTATATTGCTATAAGTGGAAATAAGCTCACCGCCGGATATATGTTTACTTTCAGATTGATCCGCAATATTTTGCGATGCTCTCATTCTTACACTGTAATACTTTGCTTCTTCCACTCTTTTCATCTCTTTTCTTTCATATATGTTAACTATAATATTAATAAAGTTTACATATAAGACGATAATATTCTCTTTTTATTTTGTCAATAAGTTTTAAAATAGATTATGTATAGAATAGCTCAGTTTATTTTGAAATATTAACTATTTTTTATGCTATATATTGATATTTAATAAATAAAAAAGAGATAGGAATCAAATTCCTATCTCTCCTGTTTTATGCGTGGAAGTTCGTACCGTCTGTTGTTGCTTCAATAATACCAGCACGGATAACGAAGTCACCGAAATGCTCTCCTTCGTTACGCTCTTTTGCGTAACGAGGAAGGATGACACGTAATTCACTTAAAATTTCATCT
Source organism: Metabacillus fastidiosus NBRC 101226 (assembly GCF_001591625.1). Taxonomy (GTDB): domain Bacteria; phylum Bacillota; class Bacilli; order Bacillales; family Bacillaceae; genus Metabacillus; species Metabacillus fastidiosus. Next base: position 47,491 of record NZ_BCVG01000019.1, on the reverse strand, counting down.
TCATCAATATTTTCACGGTGCATTTTACTTAAACGGCTTCCGTCAAAAGCTGCTCCGAGATACATATTATATTTACCAGGTCCTTTACCGATAAAGCCGATTTCACCAAGTGCATGACGTGCACAGCCGTTTGGACAGCCTGTCATACGAATTGTAATCTCTTTATCACGAAGACCATTTTCATCAACGATTTTTTCAATTTTATCAATCAGCCTTGGTAAATAACGCTCAGCTTCTGCCATCGCAAGACCACATGTCGGTAGGGAAGCACACGCCATAGAACTGCGGCGAAGTGCAGAATGATGGCTGCCGTCTGTTAAACCATATTGTTCAAGCAATTCACTGATTTGTTTCTTCTTTTGGTTTGATACATTTGCAATAATTACGTTTTGGTTACCAGTTAAACGGAAGTCGCCGCTATGAACTTTAGCGATTTCGCGTAAGCCGGTCATCAGTTTATAATTATCAAAATCAGCGATACGTCCGCCTTCAATAAATAATGTATAATGCCATTTGCCTTTTGTGCCTTTTACCCAGCCGTAACGGTCGCCGTTATCGTCGAAATGGAAGCCTCTCGCCTCATCTAAGCTCCAGCCGAGACGATTTTCAAGTTCAGCTTTCACTGTTTCAAGTCCAAGACGGTCAACAGTATATTTAAAGCGGGCATTTTTACGTTCAGAACGGTTTCCGTAATCACGCTGAATTGTAATGATCTTTTCAGCAACATCATAAATTTGTTCCGGTTTACAGAAGCCGATTACTTTCGAAAGCTGCGGATATGTTTCTGTATCACCATGTGACATACCCATACCGCCGCCGATTGCTACGTTAAAGCCGACAAGCTTATCATTTTCTACGATCGCAATAAAACCAAGATCCTGTGAGAATACATCAATATCATTTGATGGAGGAACAGCAATACCGATTTTAAATTTACGCGGTAAGTATAACGGACCGTACATCGGTTCTAATTCTTCTGTTTCCGGTGTACCGCCTACTCTTTCTTCATCAAGCCAAATTTCGTGATATGCTCTTGTACGAGGCAGTAAATCATCACTTAATTTTTTTGACCATTCATACACTTCTTCATGAATTTCAGATTGATACGGGTTCGGGTTACACATTACGTTACGGTTTACGTCGCCACATGCTGCAATCGTATCTAAAAGGATACCGTCGATTTCCTTAATCGTCTTTTTCATATTCCATTTTAAAATACCGTGCATTTGAAACGTTTGACGTGTTGTCAGTTTTAATGTGCCGTTTCCGTACTTTTGTGCAAGCTCATCTAAAACAACCCATTGTTTCGCTGTTGCTACACCGCCAGGTAAACGAAGACGAAGCATAAACTGATATGCTGGTTCAAGCTTCTGTTTTTGACGCTCATTTCGAAGATCACGGTCATCTTGTAAATAACTTCCATGATGCTTCATTAAACGGTTATCATCATCAGAAATCCCAGAGCTTAGCGGCTCTCTCATTGATTCTGCAAGTGTACCACGTAAATAATCACTTTCTCGCTTAATTCGCTCAACATCACTTGGCGGGCCTTCCGGCGCTGTTAAAATTTTGTTCACCATGTTTTAAACTCCTCTCAGGTCAAAAATCAATATACGTCACGCTGGTAACGTTTTTCCTGCTGCATAGCAGATACATATTTTTCTGCGTCTTCACGGCTCATGCCGCCTTCTTTTTCGATAATATCGATAAGAGTCTGATGAACATCATGTGCCATGTTTTTCTCATCACCGCAAATATAAACAGCTGCTCCTTCTTCGAGCCACTGGAATAATTCTTTACTTTGCTCAAGCATACGGTGCTGAACATATACTTTCTCATCTGAATCACGTGAGAATGCAACATCCATTTTCGTCAGCACACCGTCTTGTATCCATCTTTGCCATTCTGTCTGGTAAAGGAAGTCTGTAACGAAATGCTGATCGCCAAAGAACATCCATGACTTGCCTTCCGCTCCGATTTCTTCACGCTCTTGCATAAATGAACGGAATGGTGCCACACCTGTACCAGGTCCGACCATAATAATAGGTGTTTCCGGATTTTGCGGCAGTTTAAAGTTTTGGTTATTCTGAATGTAAACCGGTAGTGTATCACCAGGCTGCAGGCGTTCTGCACATAGGATCGAACATACACCTTTTCGCGCGCGTCCATGTGCGTCGTAACGGACAGCGCCAATTGTTAAATGCACTTCCTCAGGATTCGCATTTAAGCTGGAAGAAATAGAATAAAGTCTAGCCGGCATTTTTCGGAGTAAAGAAACAAACTCCTGAACCGGTACTGTTACTGGTCCAAAATCGCGAACGAAATCAATTAGATCGCGGCCATTAATATATTCTTTCAATTTATCTGCATTACCAACAAGCTCCTGTAAACTTTCATTTCCTAAAAGCTTTGCAGCCTGCTCAACGAACGGTTTTGTTAAAACAGTAATTTCAAAATTAGAAATAAGCGCTGCTCTAAGAGAAGAAGTTTCACCTTGTTTATTAACAGTTACAGTTTCTTCAGGATTCCATTTCGTTTCCGCAAGAAGAGCGTCAACAAGCTCTGGATCATTCTCAGGATAAATACCAAGGCTGTCACCTGGTTCAAATGTAATTCCCGATCCTTCTAAAGATAATTCAAGATGGCGTGTTTCTTTATTTGAACCGCGACCATTTAAGTTTAAGTTTTCTAGTACTTCCGCTCTGAATGGATTTGTTCTAGAGTAAACTGTTTCACCTGTCGCTTGGGGTGCTGCCGTTTGAGGAGCTGCTGCGGCACTTCCGCCTTGCGCTTCACTTAAGCCATTAAATACACCTTCAAGCCATTCAGCTGCAGGCTCATCAAAATCAAGATCACAGTCAACACGCGGATAAATTCTTGTTCCGCCAAGCTCTGCCAATTTCTCATCGAATTCTTTACCCGTTTGACAGAAGAATTCATATGAACTGTCACCAAGTGCCAAAACAGAGAAACGAAGATCGTCAAGTTTCGGTGCTCTTCTTCCATTAAGGAACTCATGGAAAGTAAGTGCATTATCAGGCGGCTCGCCTTCTCCATGTGTACTTACAACGAGAAGCAGATTTGTCACTTTCTTTAAATTATTCGGCTTAAAATCGCTCATAGATGAGACGGTTACATCAAAACCGCGCTCACGAAGAGTTTTTCCCGCATTGTCCGCAAGTCTTTGCGAATTACCAGTTTGTGAACCGTAAAGAACGGTCACCTCTTTTGAAATCGGCTGCGCCGTAGTCTGTACAGCAGTAAGCTCTGTCACAGGTGCTTCCGCTTCCACCGTAACTGCTGCAGCAGCAACAGTTTGAGAAGCAGCTAAATAACCCATCAACCACACTTTCTGTGATTCTGTCAAGGTAGGCAGGATACGATTAAGGAGCTCTGCCTGCTCCTGATTAAACGGACTGTTCATTACCTGAAGTTGCAACAAAATCCACCTCACAAAGGAAATATAAACCGTAATTATTTATCCCAGCCTTAACGAGCAGTAAGACTCCCACTTTAAAGTTCCAGCAATTCGAAGAAGTTACGTGGGAAGATCCAACTGCCCGTAAAGGTCCGATTAGTTCATCTAATCTTCAGTGGAGGATGAGAACCCCCCACTGAAGAAAGTTTCACTTTATAATTACATGTTTCAACAATTTTTTAAAAATTTTAATTTTATCATAGCTTCACTATTCCTATAAGTCAAGTGAGTTTTAACTATACATTCCTATAAAACAACTATGTTTTAACAATATAAATCATTTAAAGATGCTTATTAATCAACTTTTTCCAACCACATCTATTTTAGGCGATGCAGAATTGTTATAGGCTATACGGATCCATTATTTCATCTTGTATAAGTTTCCCTTAAAATTACGTACAATTGGCTCAAGGCGAAGGAAACTCAGCTGAATGCAAATTCTTTTCATTTATGTATATATCGGAGTTTATAAACTCCCTTCCCTATTCTTATCTGCTTTCCGCATCATTCCGGTCTGCATCCCCCTGTAAAAGAAAAAAGGCAATGACACCGGATAATAATGCTCCTCCTGCAGCAATTAGTATACGGGCTGTAAGTGGTACAGCTGAATGATCCTTCTCTAATATCCATAACGACAATGCTGCTACAACAATCGTAACAGGTATAGCAACCTTTAACCGCTTCACGTTCATAATATTCCCACCCTTTATTCAGTTAGCTCCATGCTATTTTACCATATATCTCTAACAGGAGTTATCCAAGACGAGATCGTGTTTATAAGTTCTGTTTACCTGTAAAACCTAAAATAATCAGGTATAGCTTCTTTTCTTTTCAAACAAAAAAAATGCAAAAAGAGCATAAGGTCTTTTTGCATTTAATAGATATTAATTATTTCTTCCAGTCAAACTCGCTTCAAATAAATCAATAATTTCTAAAAATCTTTCCGCTTCTCTAAATGTATGATCAGCTAAAAGCGGATGAATATTACTCTTAATACGGCATTCTTCTATTAATTCTCTTGCTGTTTTCTTGAAATCACGCAACGAAGCTACCGATACCTTGTTTTGATTTAAAAATTGATTCAGGATAGGCTTTGTCTCTGATTGCGGCCGCATGGAATCCAAATCGACTGCCTGGAAGACAAGCTGGTCAAAATCGTGGCTGAATTCCCTCGCCTGCTCAACCAGCTTCCGTTCTGAAGGGTCTAAAAGATGCCCGATAAACTTCGCATGGTCTGCCATAATTCTAAGGAAAAATACATTTTCTTCAATAATAGCTTCCGGCTTCGGAACAAGTTTTCCTTCATTTAACTCCTTAAGCCGGTCAGCAAAATAGGCTGCTTCCCTGCTAATATGATCCACTAATAAAGGATAATTGTTTGTTCTAATTTCACAGCGCAATGTTAAGCCTAAAACCTTCCTCTTATAATACCATATCGAAGCCGCCGCTTGATACACTTCATTGTTAAAAGCCTGGACTTCACGCAAATCAGAGTTTACTGAAAATCTGCTTAGCTTTTCTTCTATTCTTTCAAACATAGCAATAAACTGATTTGCTTCATCGATTAATTGCTGCTGCTCATACGTAAATCCTAAACTCAAGAATAGAGCATGTTCCTTCATAATTCTGGACCAGAACCTAATCTCATCTAATGACCTGGCAACAATAGGGTTTGCTATATTAATCTCCTCCCCTGTTCCACTCTCCTTCCTATATATATGCTCCATTATTATTCCAATTCTAAAATAAAAAATTAACGGTGGTCACTGCCGCCTCCCCAAATCTCTCTGCCGCCGGTATGTCCGGTATTCTCATGTGTTTCACTGTCTACTAACTGAATGACACCAGGCTGTTCATGATGATGCCAAGTGTATCCTTTAGGTGTTTCTCCATTCATAAGACCTTGTATATCAAAAGAGGATAAACCTAATTCCCTTGCGAGATCTGGATTTTCCTGAATAGATTCATATAATGTTTCATTTGCTATAGTTAAAATATTTATTATTATTTTACAAATACAGTTTTTTCGTAAGAACAACACTGTATTTAGATTCAAATACAGGAAAATTAGCTGTTTGTACATCCAAGCAGTTCTATCGTCTTTTGTTCAAAAAGCACACTCATTTCTGAAATGGAAATCAAAGATGCTTTGATTCATCCTGATTCGCATCTTTCATAAATTCAATATGTTTAAATCCCCACCCGCACATGCTCTCTAAAACTGAACTTAACGTTCGTCCATGATCAGACAAAAAATATTCAACTTTGGGCGGAATCTCTTGATACACTTGGCGTATGATAAGTCCGTCTCGTTCCATCTCACGAAGCTGATTGGTGAGCATGCCTTGCGTTACATTCGGAAGCAGACGTCTTAATTCCCCGAACCGTTTTGTCCCTTGATACAGTAAAATAAATAAAATGAGCGGCTTCCATTTCCCTCCAATTACCTGCAGTGTGGCCAGTATCCCTTGCGTCTTATTGGAATCTTGAATTTCCTCTGGCATCTTACCACCTCCCAATATCCGATTTTACTTTCTTAGTTGTAATTCTATCAAAGTATTCACAATGAAAATAGTACGATGATTTATCGTACTTAGTATGCTTTACCATACTATCTAACGATAGTAAAAGACATCTATGGTACTGTTTACAGTACCTAGTCTGAAAAAAAAGCGTACTTTGCAAAGATGAAATTCCGTGTAATCATGGGGTAGATCCCCAGTAATGTTGAAAATTAAGGAAGGATGATATCATTATGAAAATTATGGTTATTGCAGCACACCCTAATCTAAATAATTCCCGTGCCAATAAGGCTTTGGCACGAGAGCTGAAAGATCACACGAACATCTCTTTTCGCAATCTTTACCAGGACTATCCCAATTGGAACATCGACGTGGAAAGGGAACAACAATTATTGCTTCAATATGAGCGAATTGTGTTTCAGTTCCCTTTTTATTGGTATAGCTGCCCTCCTCTTTTAAAAAAATGGTTCGATGATGTATTGACGTTTGGCTGGGCTTTTGGACCTGAGGGCCGTAATTTGGAAGGCAAAGAGTTCATGGTGGCAACGACAACAGGTGGTACGAAAAAACAATATCGTTCGGGGGGTTATAATTGGTTCACGATCAGTGAATTATTAAGACCAATACAAAGTACCCTTACTAGATGCAACGGCACCTACCTTCCTGCCTTCACTATCTATAATGCGAACGAAGGTACAGATGAATACCTTATGCAAGAGGCTAAAAAGTATGTAGAACATATTCAAAATCCTATGCGTTTACTTGTCTATTAATTCCTCACATGCCAAATAACGCAATGAATAGTTTTGATCTGAAAACAAATGACATTCACAATTTATGAACAAGTTAAAATAATATAAGCAGTTACATCGCTGTCAGAAAAATCACTGGCCCCATAAAGACGAAAAACCTTGAACAGTATTATATACTGTTCAGGGTTTTCTTATTTTTCATTTCAATTTTTGATAAAATCTGTGGTTCTTATCAAACAGCATCGTATGTAATGAATACAGTATATCTTCATTAAGAGTTATTGTTTTTATGTCAGTCGTTATCTTGCCGTTTGCTGCTTTTGCTTCGGATGTTATTTTATATCTTCCTTTTTCTAGCTGTATTTCTTTATTGAAATCATCTTTAAAAGTAATGTTTTCAATCGTCTCATTCTCGTTTAACTTTACAATTTCCACAGATGCCTGTAACTATTTCTTCCGCTATGATCCGAATGGAGCCTTTGTCAGAATAAAAATCACTGTATACTTCTGGTGACAGCTGATTTTTTACATAGATTTTACTATCTAAGTAGCTGCGCGGAATTGACTGGTAAATATACCATCTTTCAAGCAAATACAGCTTTTCATCCGGGAACCGTTTTTCCGCAAAATCAATCCATTCTCTCACTTTTTCATCTGGAATCCCGGCTGCATAAAACTGGAGAACCCTGCTTATTAAGTTAAAACTATTAATTCTGTCGATCGCATAATTAGGAGCGTCTTCCTTCGTATTCCACGGATGGTCCATTGAATACTCCCTGTACAGCCAGTTCCCTATATCAACAGCTGCTTTCATCCATTTTTCATTTCTCCATACTTGTGCCAGCTGATACAGCATATTCCCAGAGTAGCCGCCATAATTCGTATCCTCTACTAATGGAAGATTTTGTGTCAGTGGCAAGGAACCGTTTTTCTTTTGTAAAGAGAGAACCGCCCCAACTTCGTTCAGAACAATATCTTTTGCCAGAGCACTTTGATAAAACTTAGATTCAGGCTCCCAATATAAGTAGGAAAATAAAGTAGCAATCTGAATGTTTTGATTCGGATTAATTTCAATAGGACCGATTTTTCCGGCATCTGATATTCCATACGGGAAAATGTTGAATCCTATATTCGTACTTCTCGGCACTTGCTCGATCCACATTGATGCCTGGTTATCTACGAAATCTAACACTTCAGGAATCTCGGTATATTTATAAGCTTCAAATAAACTTCTATTATCTCTTGCGAACTGATCTCGGTACCACCAGCCTGTGTTCTGGTATTCAATTGACTGAAGCCTTCCCTTTTTCAAATAATATTTTTCAAAAAGAGGGATGAACTCTTTCACCATCGTTTTATACTGTTCATCACCTGTTAAATGATATAAAAAGGCGAGATGCTTTGGCAAATATCCGATATACTTCGTATCACCGACTAAAGTCCAAGCATCTTTTTGAATGATGTCTCTCTTTTCATTCTCGGATAATCTGGACCATTTCCCTTTCAGCTCTGTTAATTTTGGAAACAAATAATTAGGATTGTTCGGATCTAAAGAGCGGACAAGCTCCTCATACTGATTTTTCAGCTCTGTATATTTTCTTTGTAAATCCTGCTGAATTTTAAGAGGAAGAGGTTTATAATTTCCTGCAATCTTTATAGCGGCACTTCTTTCCACAAGCCGGTCCAGTTTTTTGAAATCCTGCTGGGCTGTCTCTATATTTGCCTGGCTTAATTTTGCTTGAATAATGTTCATAAAACGATATTGGGAAACTTCATAAATCGTTCTTTCCCTCGCAATTTTAGCTGGTCTTACATACTTCTCATTCAGCTGCCTGCGAATCGTTTTTCCTTGCACCCTTCCGATCATTATCTCCGTTTTTCTTAACTGACTAGTAAACTGATCGTAGGAACGATTAACCTTCTCTATGTTATTTGTAAGGATAAGCTGATTATATTGAGCTGTTAATTTTCTAAGCTGTTCGCCTTGAGTGACGGCATCTTTATATTGTTTTGTTGTAGAAGCATCGACATTATGAGGTATTAGAAAACTGAAGATTATAAAGACGAGTACAAGGACTGTTCTAAGCTGTTTCAACAATTATTTTCTTCCTTTCTTGAATAAAAATGAGAGCCTGTCTAAGTATACTGCAATAAGAGAAAAAAACTATCTTACTATTTAACTATTCGTATTCATGCCGGAAAAGATACTTTCTTCCCAGCTTACATCTCATAAACAATACCCCTCGATTCATAGACACTAAACAATTTATTAGACAGAAGTTTCATTACCAATTATTTATTATTTTTCAAATATATTGAAATAGAGAGCAATATTCGCCGATATAGTAAATAGATAATAAAAGCACTAAGGAGGAAATGATGAAAATAAATGGATTACAGAACTTTATTATATCTTCTTCGAATGTAAATCAAAAAATGCCTGCAATACAAAATCAGAAAGAGACGATATTTCAGCCGGTCGTATCTTCAAACGCCTTTATTAAATATGAATTCAGAAATCGCCTGCAGAGCACAATAAATGATTCAAAATATGATGCTTCTTTTCTTATCAATTTTGCTAATGCATATAAAAATATAAAAGAGGAAATTACGAATAGTACTGACTCTAAAGAACAGGAAGCGATGCTTGCTATGCTTGATGAAGTATATGATGAAACTGTTCAGGAAAAAGCGAAGCAGCTCGCAAGTACGTTTGAATACTTTTTTGATGGCTCCTCCAAGATGGAGGCAAGCTACCGGTTCGGTAGTAAGGAAGAGGTATTTGACGAGAAGACTTTTATGAATCATCTCGTTGAAATTGCAAATGAAGCTAAAAAACATATCGGAAGTGTTTCTTCAAGTGATCAGTTAGAAAATAAGCTGTCAGCCTTGTTCCAAGATGATAGTCTGGAAAAAATGAGTTATCGTGATATTAAAAACTTATCAGCAGCACTTCAACAAATTTCTACTCCTTCCCTGTGGGCAAAAACCTCTAATTTAGGGAGAAAACTGGCTGAATGGAACGAACGGGCAGAAAATATTTTACAATCCTCTAATCTATCCGAAACAGTAAAAGAAAAAGCAAAAAAGGCTGTCACCGATTCAACAGAGACTTATAAAAAAGTAGGAACCTACATTCAGACATTGCATACATACCGCCAAAGCATGGAAGAAAAGTTTGAAGAGCTGAGAAAAGCCCAGTTGGAAATCGAAAGAATAGAGAAACAGCTAGAAGAAATCCATAAAAAAATGAACAATGAAAAAATCGATTATATGTCATTCCTTACTACCCTGTTAGAACGGCAACAATCTTTGCAAGTAACGAGCAAGGGAATAGTTGACTCTTTAAACGTCTTAAAAGAGGAAAAAGAGAAGCTGGTCAATAACCCGTCTATCATTTTAGACAGCGATGAATATAAAGAAGTGCAGAAGAACTATGAAAATAGCAAAAAGAAAAATGAAGTTTTGGATAATTAAGGCGTTATATTCGCTGTCTTATACTCTTGATGTATAAGACAGCGAATGAGATTTTATATTACCATCACGTACCGCAATATGTTCTATAAGGCTGATCTGACGGCTCAGGCAATGTGCAGTAACGAGCCTTTTCCGAAGAATGTTCATAAGGATTTGAAAGAGCTTCTAGAAGATTCTCCATCACACTATAGTCCTCTTTTCCGACTGCCGCTTCAATCGCTTCTTCTACACGATGATTTCTCGGGATTACCGCTGGATTATTATTTTTCATCAGCTCATGTACAGAATCACTTGATTCTTCCTGTCTGCTTAACCTCTCCTGCCAGCGCTTATGCCATTCCGTAAATTCTTTTGATTCAAATAAAGCAGTACCTTCCTGTTTATCAACGGTTAGTGCACGGAAAGTATTCGTATAATCTGCATTATGCTTCTCCATCATGGTGAGAAGTTCTCCAATAAGAGCTTGATCTTCTTTTTCTTCATTAAATATTCCAAGCTTTGCCCGCATTCCAGCAAGCCAATACGTTTCATATAATGCAGGAAAATCTGAGATTGTCTCCTGAGCGATTTCAAGAGCCTTTTCCTCTTCATCATGCAGCAATGGCAATAAAGATTCGGCAAGTCTTGCGAGGTTCCATCCGCCGATATAAGGCTGATTGCCATAAGCGTAGCGGCCTTGTCTGTCAATAGAGCTGAATACTGTTTTTGGATCATATGTATCCATGAACGCACAAGGACCGTAATCAATCGTCTCTCCGCTTATTGTCATATTATCCGTATTCATTACTCCGTGAATAAATCCGACGTGCTGCCATTTGGCGATCAGTGAAGCCTGGCGGTTAATCACTTCACGAAGAAGGGAAAGATATGGATTCTCTTCTTTCTCGATGTGTGGGAAATGGCGATTTATTGCATAATCAGCCAAAGCTTTCAGTTCCTCATCCGTACCCCAGTTTGCAATATACTGAAAAGTGCCAACACGCAAATGACTTGCAGCGACACGTGTAAGCACTGCACCTGGCAAATCCGTTTCACGAATGATGTCCTCACCCGTTGTTACTACAGCTAGACTGCGCGTCGTCGGAATACCGAGTGCGTGCATTGCTTCACTAATTATATATTCCCTAAGCATCGGTCCAACTGCCGCACGGCCGTCTCCTCCGCGGGAATAAGGAGTTCTGCCTGCCCCTTTAAGCTGAATATCGAATCGCTCATCCGAAGGAGTAATCTGCTCCCCAAGCAGCACAGCACGACCATCTCCAAGCATCGTAAAATGTCCAAATTGATGTCCAGCATAAGCCTGGGCAAGAGGTTCTGCATTTTCCGGAATACTATTTCCTGCAAATACCGCCACTCCGTCTTCGCTTCGCAATACTTCTTCATTCAGTCCAAGAGATCGTGCTAGGGAATCGTTAAGAATAATTAAATCTGGTCCATCTACAGGAGTTGGATTACAGCTTGTAAAAAATGATTCCGGCAGGCGCGCATAGCTATTGTCTAAATTCCATCCTGCATCTGTTATTTGTTTTGTCATTGTATCTCCCCTTCTTCTTTTATTTTTGTGTTCTATAATATTTTTAGTTATCTGCCTGTGCTAATTTATTATACCGCTTCAATTGAAAAACTCTAATAAATACCATTCCTTTCACATAATAATTGAAACCTTCCCCCAATCGGCTTCGTATATTAGTCAGAAACATTAACAAGGAGGTCTAGCATATGTACGAATATACATTTGTAAAAATTGAACTTAGTAAATGGAACGGGAAACCGAAGGAAGAACATCATGATATTATTCATAAACATGCCAAGGAAGGCTGGAGACTTGTTCAAATATTTGCTCCTGCTGTTATGGGATACAGTACTGCTACTTTTTATGAGATGATTTTTGAACGTAAAATCACTTAATTATCTTCAGTTATACACAAATTTACTTGCTACCACCTTTATTCTATTATTTAAAACTGTATTATCACTACAAGTTCTGATAGAAAAGAGGATTACCAAAATGGATAATTCTATAGTCATGATGGCTTTAATATGGGGTGCTTTATTCCTTTATTTCTTAATACCGCTTCAGAAAAAAGCAGAAACATTAAAATATTCTAAAATGAAATTTACCGAAGCATTAAAAGAAAGTTTTATAAAAATTACCTTCCATAAAAAAGCGAGTTTAGCATTAATATTATTATCAGCTACCTTATTTATCATTTGGGGGTCACAAGCTCAGGATCATTTATATAATGAGATGCACGGCATTAGTACACCAATGCAATCTGTAAATTACTTAGCAGGAACAATTATATATGCAATAATTATCTATATAACAGCAATCGGACGAAGAGCTGTGAAACTTATATGATCAGCCATTTCAAAAAAATAAATGAACTAACTGAAGGGAAACTCTTAAAACCGGGTTTCCTTTCTTTTTTATAATGATCGATATTAAAATTCAACATAACCTTTTTAATTAATCATCCATCCTCTCGGTTTCTCCTTATAACTCCGAATTCTTTATAATAATGCCTCTCAAATTCTTCATTACTCATTTCATGAAACAGCCCCGTTTCTTTTAGATCATTTTGCCCGTCTTTTAACGAGTCAGGTGTAAGTTTTTTCTGAGCCTTATTCTCCTTTCGATTTTGCACCGTCTTTTCCGAAAAGCCTCTTGTGCTATATGAATTTCTTTTACCGTTTTATTTTTTAACAGACTTTTCTTAATAAAACATTGGACGTAAAATACACTAAGTCTTTTTTGTAACAGGTCCCAAAATTCAAGCACATATTTTCACTCACACAGGCAATATTACTAGTTGTAAGACCAAACCAATCCCTTAGGAGGTTTTCAATATGGGCTTTTTTGATTTATTTAACGATGAAGAAACTCAACAGAAAACTCAAAAAAAGGCACGTGAAGTAGATCGTACTGCTGATACAGAATTTGCAGCAGAAGGAGCACAGCTTGATCTTCGTGAGGAAGAATTGGATATCAACAAATATCGTGTGGAAACAGGTAATGTGACGCTTCACAAGAACATTGTGGAGGAAGAACAATCAGTGGATGTCCCTGTTTCACATGATCAAGTCGTCATTGAACAAAGAGCTGTTGATCGCAGACCAGCAGATGAACCAATTACAGCTGAAGAAACGGTTCACATTCCAGTAACTGCTGAAAAAATTGATGTAGATAAGCATACGGTCGTTACTGGTGAAGTTTCCGTTCAAAAACGTCCGGTTCAGGAAACAGAACAAGTACGTGACGTCATTCATAAAGAAGTTCTAGATGTTGGATCGAATGGCAATGCCGACATTATAAAAGAGGACTAATTGTTCCTGAGGGTGTCCGAAAAGGGTTGATTTTTATCCTTTTCAGACACCCTGCTGAAAGGCCCTGTGATGGAAATTCAGTAAAATCCAGGATTTGGTGACAGGGCCGTTCAGCTTTTTAAGCTTATCAGGGACTTATTGGACAGCCCCTTCTTTCCATCGTTTTTACATAAAAATACTTCGGGAGGTCCTATGGGAAAATATATTATTCTTGGTGCGATAACCGGGGGCATAGTTGCTTGGATAACAGGTCTTACGATCGTAACAGTACTTGTTTTAGGAGCAATTATCGGCGGCATTAACTATATGATTAATTCAAGAAGGAATACAGAAAAAGCAGCTAAAAAAACAGATGAAAATAAAGAACAAACGCTTCAATTACGAGAAGAGCAGCTGGACATAAAAAAGAAACGAGTACAAACGGGTGAAGTAAAGGTTCATAAAGAAGTCATCGAAGGACAGAAAACATTCACGGTTCCGATTAGACGTGAAGAAATGGTAATAGAAGCAGGTGATGAGGAGCAATTCCGAATCCCTCTGAAAGAAGAAGAAATCAAAATAAGCAAACACCCTGTTCAAGTGAACGAAGTATCGATTACAACACGTCAAATACAAGAAATGAAACAAATAAAGGAAAAACTAAAAAAAGAAACAGCTGATGTTGAAGTTGCAGGTGAAGTGGATGTCATAAAGAATCCGCCATCTGAAACGAAGGACTAAACTAACTTTCCCATCTTTGGGTGGTGACAGGTAAAGGCACTACCCTACTCCTTCAAGACTGCCTTTCGTCTCACGAGCAACCCATCTGTTGAATAAATCGCCTTACTACTCACTAAATTCTTGAATAAACTTTTAAAAATCATTCATCATTTCGGTTTCTCCTTATAATTCCGAATTCTTTTCAATAATTCCTCCCTTTCCCTCTCAAAATCTTCCGCACTCATTTTCTGAGACGGCTCCTCTTTCTTTGATTCAGCTTGCTCATTCTTTAGCCAGTCAGGTGTAAGCTCTTTCCGAATCCTGTTACCCTTCCGATTTTGTGACTGTCTTTTACGAAAAGCCGATTGTGCTGCATGAACTTCCTTCACCGTTTTAATTTTTTTATCCACCCAGTCTTTAAGAACAGCTGCGACATATCTCCAATTTCTGCTGTTATTTTCAACTGCTATTTTCATCGCTTCGATTACTAGTTCTTCTGATAAATCTTTTATCCATCCATTTATCTTTTCAGCAATATAAGGACTGATTGTTCCAAATCCGTTTTGTTCAAAAAAATGATAAGCAGAGGAAGTGGCTTCTTCTTCTTTTTTACTATCTGAAGTAATCTCTGTAGTACTCTCTGGTAATGGTGTGCTCAAAGTTGGCTCTTCGACAGCTAATTTTGAACACCTCGACTGCTCATTTTGAGCACATGGACTGCTCATATCGTTCAATGCTTCATAATTAATACGGTACCATTTTGTCTTATCCATTTTCATTTTATTAAAATTTCCGGTTACAATAATGCCGAGCTTTTCCAGCTTTGTAATAAGCCTGCGGATCGTCGCTTTGCTCCACCAAGGAAACTGCTCCGCCCATTTATCATACGTATTATACATCCATTTATAGCCCTCATATGTATGGTCACTGATCTGCAGCCAGTAATGAATCTGCTGTAAAATAATACTTTCGTTCAACCCTACCTTTTTAGCAAGGGAAGGAATAATAAGCAAAGGTTTTTCATCAAGCAGCAATTTAGACATCTTTTTTCTCCTCTCTTTCTTATCACTCCCGTCTATCCTAATGATTTCTCTTAAATGAGCAATTGTGTTTTCACGCTCATATCTCCTGTTAACAGCCTGATAACATACAATTTCATTGATTTTTTATGTTATTTCACTGTTAACAGGTGTGATAGCCGTCTTTTTTAAAAGGAATAACAAAAAACCTTGAAAGGCATGTAAGCCAATCAAGGTTTTCACTCATTAAAAATCAACCGAATCTACCAGTAATGTAATCTTCCGTTCTCTTCTCTTTCGGCATGGAAAAGATTTTATCTGTTAGATCATATTCCACTATTTCACCGTTTAAGAAAAAAGCTGTTTTATCAGATACACGTGCTGCCTGCTGCATATTATGAGTAACAATAACGATTGTATAATCCTTTTTCATGTTTGCAATTAATTCTTCTACTTTTAAAGTTGAGATTGGATCTAATGCGGAAGTCGGTTCATCCATTAAAATGATCTCCGGTTTCATCGCAATTGCACGCGCAATACAGACACGCTGCTGCTGACCGCCTGATAATCCAAGTGCCGATGTTTTCAAACGATCCTTTACTTCATCCCAGATCGCTGCACCGCGTAAGCTCTCTTCCACAATCTCATTCAATTTATTTTTATTTTTGATCCCTTGCATTCGAGGGCCATATGCCACATTATCATAAATACTCATCGGAAATAGATTTGCCTTTTGAAATACCATACCGACCTTCGTTCTTAATTTTATTACGTCATTGGATTCGTATATATTTTCATTATCGATAATAATATCCCCGTTAATCTTTACGCCGTCAATCAAATCATTCATACGGTTTATTGTTCGTAAAAAAGTTGACTTACCACAGCCGGAAGGACCAATTAAGGCTGTAACCTCTTTCTCCTGGATATCCATTGCTAATGAATAAAGCGCCTGTTTTTCTCCATAAAACAAGTTCAAATCTCTTACACTAATTTTCGCTGTCCCCTGAGATTGCTCACTCACCTGTGATAAATTCACATTTATTGTATTATTACGTTCAGTCATTGTTATATTCATTAACATACACCTCATTTAATAATTAGCTTTATTTAATTTTTTTGATATAAACGTCGCTACAAGATTCAATACAAGTATGATAACAATTAAGACAATTCCAACTGCAGCTGCGAGTTCAATATCCCCTGACTCCTGTGTCACTAAATAAGAATGAACCGTTAACGTCCTTGCAGATGAAAAAATACTTTCCGGCAATGCTGCTACTGTGCCGGCTGTTAAAAATATTGCAGCCGATTCACCAACAATCCTACCGATTGAGAGAATGATACCAGATAATATACCAGGCATCGCACTTGGTAAAATTACTTTATATAAAGTTTGGAGCTTAGTAGTTCCGAGAGCCAGAGACCCTTCACGATACGAACGAGGAACCGTTTTTAATGATTCTTCTGTTGTTCGGATGATGACAGGCAATACGATAATAGTTAATGTTAATGAAGCAGCAATGATGGACATCCCTAGTTTTAAAGTAGCCACAAAGAATACTGCCCCAAATAATCCATAAATAATCGATGGGATTCCTGTTAAGCTTTCAGTCGCAAAACGGATTAATTTTACCAATTGGCCTTGTTTCGCATACTCTTGCAAATACACAGCAGCCAAAATCCCGACCGGGGTTGCTATTAATAACGAGATAACAATTGTATATATCGTCGTAACAATCATCGGCCAAATGCCGCCATCGCCTGCAGGCGAATAATCACTAAAGATAAAATCGATATTTATTAATCGGTACCCCTTATAAAATATATACCCAACTATAGTAACGAGAACGGCAACTGTTAAGAAAGCCGAAAACCAAAGAAGTCCACGTAACAAGCTATCTTTAAACTTTCTCAACTTAATTACCACCTTTCGAAGCGACTTTTGCTAAGACAAAATTCAATAATAAGATAAAGGAGAATAAAACAATACCTGTTGCAAACAGCATTTCCTGATGTGTTCCAGCTGCATATCCCATTTCAAGTGCAATATTTGTAGTTAATGGACGTACACTGTCTGTTAGACTCGTTGGGATAATGAGACTGTTTCCTGCTACTAATATGACTGCCATCGTCTCTCCGATCGCTCTTCCCATGCCCAGAACAACGGCAGTGAGAATACCGGATTTAGCCGCTGGTACAACTACTTTAAAAATTGTTCCGATCTCAGAAACCCCTAATGCAAGCGAGCCTTCGCGATACGCTTTCGGGACTGCTCTTATCGCTGTTTCAGATACAGTAACTACTGTAGGCAGCATCATAATGGCTAGGACGAGAATAACAGCTAATAAGCTTTGTCCCTTCGCTAAGCCTAAATTATTTTGCAAGAAAGGAACGATAACGGCAAGCCCGAAGACACCATATAATACAGACGGGATACCTGCGAGCAGCTGTACAGCAGGTGAAATGATTTTCGCTAAACGTTTAGGTGCAATTTCTGCTAAAAAAATTGCCGTAAACAGACCTACCGGAACCCCAATGATTAATGCTCCTGCTGTAGCAAATATAGATGCCACAATCATTGGAAAAATTCCGAATTTATCTTCACTTGGTACCCAATCTACTCCAAAAAGAAAGTCAATAAAGTTATAACCCTGTGCCACAAACGGATGGAACCCTTTATAAAATACAAATCCTATAATTAAAACTAAACTGATCACTGAAAGAAGTGCACAGAACAGAAATACTCTTCCTGACAGCTTCTCCATCATATACTTCTTTTTATTTGATTTTTCGATTTCTATCGTTTGTTTTTCATTAGGTGGGATTGACATGCTTCATTCCTCCAAGATTGCTTAAATACACAATGTTGATATAAATATTGCATCATTAATTGTTTATTTTAACGGTATTACTCCTGTTTCTGATACAATCGCTTGTCCCTCCGGACTTAAAATATAATCTATAAATTTCTGTCCCTCATCATTAAGATATTCTTCTTTGTA
Organism: Metabacillus fastidiosus NBRC 101226; assembly: GCF_001591625.1. GTDB lineage: Bacteria > Bacillota > Bacilli > Bacillales > Bacillaceae > Metabacillus > Metabacillus fastidiosus. The sequence continues at coordinate 29,212 of NZ_BCVG01000019.1, read as the reverse complement.
AACAAACAGGAACGGTCGTGACAAGCTGTATTTTTGCTGCAGAACATTTTCTGCTGTAGCCTCCACTCCATTAATATCCACAGTAGAAATAGAATCATCGATATATTCAAATGAAATAAATCCTACTGCATGCTTATTCGTAGCAACGGTAGTTTTAATATTACCGTTACCGCTCGCAACGATCGCAGTTCTAACTAATTCACCGGAAGTATAGTCTACTATTTCCTGGAAAGCATCACGTGAGCCGGAACCATCCTCTCTGGAGACAACGACAATTTCCATATCATCTCCCCCAAGCTCCTTCCAGTTTGTAACCTTACCGGTAAAAATCTCCTTTACTTGCTCCATTGTAAGATTTTTAACTTTATTACTCGGATGGGTTACTACTACAATTCCATCGTAAGCAATAATACTCTCCTTCAGGCCGTTCTTCTTTTCTTCCTCTTTCAAATCACGCGAAGACATGCCGATCTCTGACACACCATTTGTCGCATTTGTGATTCCAGCAGAAGAACCTATTTGATTTACTTCTATATTTATTTCATTTTTTTCTTCATACTTATCTGCTAATTTTTCAGTTAAAGGTCCAACAGATGTGGATCCCGAAATCGATAGTGTATATTTGTTATTGCTTGATGATCCTTCTTTACTTTCATCAGACATACCACATGCTGATAACATGGCGGCTAAGGATAGCACCAATAATCCTATCGTTGTTTTTCTTATAACCGTCATTTCTAAACCTCCAAGATAATCTATTGGCAACTTCTCTAGCATAAACATCGTTTGTAAATGTTTTATTAGAGTTTTGTAAACGTTTTGTAAATTTATTAATTAGGGGTAAATAATGTGGCAGAATTGTTAACAAATACCTATGAAATCGGTTTAAATGGTAAAAAAAGTATATTATCTTCTTCTATAAAGGAAATATCTTTCTGTTTTTTAATAGAATGCTTTTTAAATAACTTTTTATATTTGGCAATCTAGAGGTCTGGTTTACATTAAATGAAGGGAAAAATTGTGAAAAAAGTTGGTTCTTTTTATATTTATGTTGTGGATGGATAAAAATTTGACTTATAAAGAGGAGATTCTTTATTAACATAAAAAAACAGTCTGTTTGACTGGATCTTTCATAAAGGGATCAGTTTTTATATTTCATACGAATAGATGTATTATCCGGCAACACTACATTAGATATGAGCCTAAACTAATACCTAGTAAAAATACAATAATGTTCCATTCTCAAAGCTATCTATAATTCTAGCTCTTGATCCAGCCATTCCTAATAAAAAGGTCACTCCCATCTTCATATGAGAGTGACCTTTTTATTAGTTATATTCTGAAATTAACTTCCAGAAAGCCATATCTTCCATTACCTCGTATTTCTGATCGGAGACAGATGTAACGAGACTGCGATGTTTTTCTAATTGTGCAATTTTATTTGTAATCTGCTCAATTTCTTGAACGGTCTCTGGATTAAACACAGACTGTACTTCTTTCTTTTTTATCGATGGTACCCTATGCACGACCCATGTAAGGATATATTGAGAATAGTCGTTATCATTTGTAGCGAAATGACTCATAAACTGTGTAGACAAGATAGTACCTACTCCAAATTCCCTTCCTTCTTTCATTATTTTCTTTAAAGAAGAGAACTCTTGACTGATAAAGTTATCAGCTTCATCTACCAGGATCATCTTTGTTAACTCTCGATAATCACCTAAAATAGTACTATGTCCCTTCGTAGACATCTGAGAGTGAAAAGTATCTAATGTTATACCGACAACTAAATTTTGGACGCTTCTGTCATACCCTGCTAAGTTAATGACTGTAATTCCATCTACTAAATCATACAGAGTCATTGTTTCCTCAGCATTTGGAGAGAAAATTTCAAAATCATAGATTTGTTTTAATGCCGCATACAGGCTATCTTCCTTCATTTCATCATGATTTATAAACTTATTATATACATCTTGAAATGTTGGTGGCGTTAATTGCCAAGTTGACCTGTCTCCTCTTTTAATTCCTTTTGATTCATATGCAGCTAAAATTACATCATTAAGAAACTGCTGCTGTTTTGGACCAAGATTAAAAGCCGTTGCGATTGTTTCCTTAATAGAACTTGCTGTATGCAAGGGAAGCAAAGGCTTAAATACCGTTCCCTCAAAAATAGCTAAAGGATTGAATGGCAAATGGTATGGGTGATATACCTTTGCACCGGTAGCTTCAACAAAATCCGCTTTTATATAATCTCCCTTATAGTCAAAAATCAATATTCCTAACGGCGTGCTGTTAACATTTTGTATTGAGTTATCACTCAACTGTTTTATTAAGGACTTTGTAAATTGTGTTTTACCAGTTCCCATTGTCCCAATAATTCCTGTATTTGTATGCATAATTTTACTTGTAGTTGTTGGGTACCAATACAGGTCCTTACCGGTACTGGTAGATGTTCCAAAGAGTATTTTCATTGGTTCAATATTAGGATCCACACCATCAGTCGGTAGAGGCTCTTTATCAGGAAGAGTGCCACCTCCAAGTGTTTCAGCTACATGATCATCATACGGACCTTTTGATCCAGTAAGATCATTACCATTGTCATCACGTAAAACTTCATCATTTCCCTCAAGTTCATTATCTTCATCCGTAATATAAACTTGCTTCTTTTTATAAATATTCCATAAAAGTTGGTCCTTTGGAAAATCATCCTGATTGCGATGCAACCTCTCAAATAACTCTTCTTGCTGAATGCTCAGATATTCATATCCATCCTGTTCTGTTAATGATAGAGTAAGTACTTCATCTTTTAATTGCATAGACCTAAAATAATTGTCCTTTGCAAAAGTAATAATACCACCATTACCAATATAGTCGTTAAGGTCCGTACTAATATCATAATTATCACTTAACAGATTGGTCCTTACACTATCATTTAAAATTACATCCCAATCATTTTCTGGCCAAACTTTATAGAGTTTCATCTTTTTCGCACTAATAATAGCTAATTGACTTAGGAAATCTCTATAAACCTGGCTTGTAAAACTGTCGGAAGTCAGTTTTTCTATAATTGTCCTCGATGTAGCCGTCACCTGTTTATAAGCCTTTTCAAGTACACCCTTCTGGATATTTCCAATTTTAACTTCAACAGGGTAAAAATGCACAATAGGACGCTCATTTCCAATCTCAATACCTATCATTAATAAATCATCACTTTGTGCCCCCGTTATTCCTAAATTGCTCGCAGAAAATAAGCTTTCTTTTTGGGCCAGTCCTACTGCTCCCGAAACTCTTAATATTTCTTCAAGAGATAGTGGAATCCATATTATTTTATCATGTGCAAAGAATGATAAGGCAAACTTCACAGCTGACAAAATACTCATTTTCTCCCTTGAAAATTGACTTTTATCCCCAATCATTCTGAGAAGCCAATTACCGTTCAGACTATTAAACAGATTAATAATTCTCTTAAATGAGTCTTCTTCATAGGTATTCAAACGTTGTGATAAAAACTCTTCAATAATCGATTGAAATTGACGTGTTCTCCTAGTAACAGTAATAGCATCATAATTATTGGAAGGTGTATACTGATCACTATAATGTAAAATTAGAAGATCTTGATCATGGCTCCCTTCTGTAAAGAAGCTTAAATCAAACTTCGGCTCGATAAATGTTACCCAATGAGAAGCATCATAAATTTTATTTAAAACTTCTTTTCCTTCATTTGAAAAAGCTGTAACAATTGTTTTCTCTGAATCGTATGGGTTCTGTCTACCTGAAGCTAGCATCAAACTATTATATAATGCAGCTAATCTAAGCAGTTCGTTTCGTTCCTCACATAAATACTTTGTACCAAAGCCAGTACGATAGGAATTTCCAATATAGGAAGACATACTTGATGAAAATAAACCATTTAATGAGATACCTGTCTCCATTTTATCCATGGCATCTATTGTTTCATCAACATATTGGGCTAACTCATAAAATGTAATATGAGCATAGTTAAGCTCTTGATCTTCTTTCAGTTCTTTCTTAAAGAACTGAACTTTTCGTCTAAAAGCATTTAATACATCTTCCTCGCTATATTTACTATTTTTCAAACTAATATTAAATACTTTTTCAATCTCCTCATAATGGCTATAAAAAGATATCTCTTCAAAACTGTTATACTGGTCGTTTTCCCCATATATGAAAATTTCTATAGGGTTTAAATGATCGATTTCAGCATTCTTTTTTAACTGGTTTAAGTAATATAAGAAAATTCCTTGAAGTACTTCACGGCAATCCCCAAGATTAATTAAATTTAATTTGATGGGTGCCAGCTTACTTACGTTAAAAAGATAATTATAATGATTCGTAAATTCATATATTTTATCAGCCACTAATTTGGAGACGAAACTTGTCGATAGATTATATCTAGCACTGCGGTAATTATGAAAATAATTCCACTCAGGCGAATGATTTTGGTCCACCGGTTTGTATATTTCATTGTCATAATATATATATGGACTTAAATTTTTTGAATTCAATCTTTGAATAATTTCAATCGGAACTTCCTCTGACTGTACTTGGTTAAAAAAGTAATATTGATACGCTACGTTAATTGGATGAAGGGGTGAGTAACTTAGCGTTTTTAATTCATCATTATGAGTAACCGTACCTAACAACGTCAGATTCTTCTCACTACTTGATAAAGTCGCTCCTTCTTCAATCTGCTCTACAGCAGCTATAAAAGTGTCTATATATCTTTTAGCTAACTTCATTAAAGCCGGCGTCCAATACGCTAAGCTTGGCAACAGATCTTTTGACTGAAAGTAATCTATATACTCTAAATATGCTTGTTCTAACTCACTAGGTAAATCAAGTTTCCTAATCTGGATCTTGTCCCCAAGTTTCTCAAGAGCCAGTGCACTTTGTTTAATAAATTCCTTTTCAATTTCTAAACTATTTATATAGTCCTGATCTTTAAGTTGATAATCCTGATTACCCAAAACCAATTTATTGTCTTGGTCTATTTTAAAATCTTGTTCTTTTTCTCTTTTCAATTTATAAATCTCAATGGCTTTTACAATCTTTGATTTAGGAAGTTCTGACACAAAAATCAATGGTACGACCACATCATTAAACACTAAATCAAAACTGAGTTCGCCACCCTGATTTTGAATATACTCATCGGATTTTGAAATTTTTACAGCTTCTGTATGTGTAAAATTAATTTGCTCATTTCCTTTTTCAATATCCACTGATATCTCGGTTTCACCTGCTGCTTCATTAAACTTAATTGTGTCTCCCGTTGAGAGCACTTTAATATTGCCCTGCTTACCTTTAAAGCCAATTAAAAAATTAGTTTGAATAGATTCAAAAAACTCTTCCTTTATTGAGACAATTGCAATATTAAATTCAAATGTTGCGCTCTGCTCCTTATAACGGAACTTTAGAAAATTAGTTTCTCCATATATAAAATGATGGGCAAACTTTATCTTTCTTCTAGAAACACTAGCTGCATCTCCTACAACATTTTTCAAATACTCACTTTTTAAATTTCTGTCAAATAAAAATTCAATATTTACTTCACTAATGTTATCTGGATTAAATACAATAAGGTGACGTTTCCTGCTCTTAGCTTTTGTCTCTCCCTCAGGTCTTTCCCAAAAAGATAATCCCTCTAATGATTGTTTTACGTTTTCCTCCAGATAACTTGGCGGACTCATATTTAAACGATTTTGGTTAAACTGTTTAATTTCACTGTACTCAATCCGCTTCCAGTCTCCTTCTAATATCTTTTTAATTCCGTCATCATCGAAATATCTTTCTAAATCTGTTTCAAGATCACCGTACGCTTCCGACTCATTCACATAATTAAACAATTCATAATTGTTTTTAAGGCGCTCTAATTGACTTTTATGATCATGATTATATGTTGGTAATACATGGTCCGGAAATAAACCCAATTCTGGATAATCGAATACTGTAATATTTCGATCTAGCGATTTTAAGATATCCTCATATTCGAATACTGATTGTCTAGGCGTATTACTTGTTCTCTCTTTAACCTTCTCTAATATAAAGCCTAATACTGTTTTAGTTTCATCATTCAGAGATGATACTTGTAACTGGTCATTTATATACTTTTTTATTTCTTGAGATGAAAGAGGCATACCAGTATCCTGAAAGCCAACAGTCCCCTTTATAATACTGTCAAGGGTCGTGTGATGAACAAATAAGATAGCTTTATTTTCAAAGCTTGGTTCTGCAGTTCCTACTAAGTTCCTCAAAGTAGTCAAAAAATCTGCCGTTACCCCACCAATCGTTCCTGCAACTAGAACTTCGATTTCCCCATTTGAAATTGTAAAGCTATTGTATATTCCGTTTTTGACATATACAAAATCGTCATATTGATCAGTCTCTCCTGCACAAACTTTTAAAGCTTCCAAAAGGTTCTTCACTTCAGATTCATGCTCAAATTGAATATGAAATTTATCACCTGGTTTAACCGAATGATTCACAACATAGTTAATAATTGTGTTCGCAATAAATTTATAGAATGTACTTGACATACTGTGCATCACCACTATCTGATTTTTTCTCTAAAATATTAAGTCTTTCAAACAATTCTGTTACGTGTCTCCTTGAATCTCTATCAAAAAATACTCCTCTTTCCTCCATTTGAATAAAAAGTTCTCTTAAAGGCATCTTCTTTTTTCCTTTAATGCATAGTTTCGTTAGAAAAATGACTTGATCTTGTGATAGGTTGAACGTGTATCCTAACGAACCACTCTGCTTAAGGAAATATCTTTTGACAAATTCCAAATATCCTTCATAATAGCGCTCTGCCGCTCTGCTCCTGCTTGATATTTTCTTTTGGAACTGGAAAGAAATACTATGAAAAAGCTCTTCTACACTTTTTAATGCATCATCTTGTTCTTCAAATGAATAAATCCTCTTTATTTTTGCCCAATCAACATCCCCTAAGTAACTTTGATAATCTTTATTTAGCTGCTTGATATCGACAGCTATCTCTTCTTGCTGTTCTCCAGATAAAGAACTAACAAGTTCTTTAAAATGGTCGTATGTTACAGTTGGATACTCATCATTCTCCATGTGATTAAGCATAGCTAGGCAATTAATATGAGCAAACAACTTAGATAGTTTTGCTGATACCATTTTCCATCCTTGTTTAAAACTGTCCCTAGTTTTAGATCTTGTTTCCCATGATACATTAAAATAAACTGGGTACACTTTTTCTTTTTTTTCAGCGAACATCCGGTCTAAATCTAAAATTAATTGAGTTGTATAAAACAAATAATAATAAAGTATTAAATCTTTAAAATGGCTAATGAGCAGCTCGTTATCCTCTAATAAAAAGAGTAAATCTTCTTTAAATAATTCTTTAATCTCGGGTAAAATACAAACATACTCTTTGGACTCTTCACGTTTAGTCTTCTCTTCAAGTGCTGGCAATGATGCATATAGAAGAGACAGCAGTACATTATTCGGACGCTCATTATATAACTTTGACACTTTATCTATAATCTCTGAGGACGCTAGCACTTCCTTCAAAAATAAAGCTACTTTTTTCTCATTATTTCCCCCTTCTTCTAAATAGTTAAAGAAGAAAGGATGGGACATTACGAGTTCACCTTGTTCATCAAAAAATAACTCATTAATAATTGTTAAAAATTTATCTGACTCTTTGGACTCTACATTTTTTTCAATTGATTTAAAAAATGATTCTTTATCAAATTCCTCATATTTTTTTAAACTAACTTCCCTAGAAAAGTTGCCAAGTAAAGCCTGATATTTGTTAATAACATTATCAGAAGCTGTATAAGGCAATAGTTTTTTCCCTTTAGGACCAGATGTGTGGGTCAATCTTACTTTCTGGTCTAAATCATTTTTTACTTTAAATTCATTATTAAGGGTCTCCCTATTTAGATGAAGCTTCATGATTGATTCTCCTTAAACTCATAAACTTTAAATACATGATCATATGTTAAAGAGTATGACTTGACTTCCCTACCTACTTTATTTCTAAATTCCATAAGGTTATCATTACAACCTACTTTTATAATTTTCTCTACAAAATCAACAAAACTGATGAAATTGTTTTTATCAAAGTTATTTGGACGGTAACCAAACTTAATTTTTATAATTAATTCAAATAAATTATAGTCAATTTTTATAGAGTGAGTGACCGAAGAGTTTTCCACTTTAAACTCTAAATTAATATGATTTAAAAACCGTTCCAGCTTTTCTTCCTCTCTTTTTTCCTCTTGATTCACATAAGGTTCAATTTTTAACGCTTGGCTAATTGTATATTTTAATTGATTACGACCAATGAATCGATTAATTTTCCCCTTTTCTGCCTCTCCATTCCAGTTATAAATACTATGAATTGCATCCTTATATAGGTCTCTAATTTCTACTATATTCCTCTTATTCCAATGGTAAAGATATGATATATACTTATCATACACATTATCTTTTATTTGAATTGTCGAGACATCCGACAAGAAACGGTTAAATCTTAATAAGGTATGAAATAAAGATAGTTGCATCTCCTTGTCCTTCGGATTAAATTGTTCTAAAATCGTTTCTATATCTAACTCTTCTAGTATGCTCCTATCTAAATATTTGGAGAATATACTTTTGAGATCATCAGTGTTAAAAAATGTAAGAATTAGGTCATCTACTTCACTGTCACGAATAGTATCAGGCTGAATATTTTCTAAATTATGAAATAGCTCGCTCCTTTTACCATACTCATAAAAAAGATTAGGTAAGAGAGCAGCGATATATTCTGAATCTTTTTGTTTTTTTACTTCTTTCTTTATTCTGTCAAAGCTTTTCAGCTGGTCAAACCTTTCATGTACAAGTACTCTATATAGGAAGTCCAAGTACGTTCTCGCAGAAATAATTACCTTATATTTAATTATGAGTTCAGAGATTTGTTCAATAATCGCTTTTTTTACACTCTCTTTTTGCAAGAGCATATAGTTTCTTACAACTGGACATCTGTCCCTTACTGGACATGTGGACTGACAAGCATTTTCAAAAGCATAATGAAAAGAATTTTGGCTATTTTCACCAACAATTTTCTCCAGTAAACTTTTTTGGAGGTGAGAGTCAACTCCATTTGGTGTCAGTTCATAGAGATGATAGTCACTTAAGTTTATAAAACGAAAAGGGCTAGATTCATCAATTTCGTAAGAAGACTGTTCATCTTCAATAATTTTTCGCTCTTCCACAAACTTCTTTAATACTGTGAATTCCTCGCTGTATGCAGCGTTCAAAAAATTACTGAGTGTACCTAAATTAATCGCCATAACAATATCTTTTCCAGCTTTCTGTCCAATATTTTTATCGGAAAAGATATCTAACTCTATACGTAACGTATCCATTGAGGTTTGGGTTGGTGAATAACTCTCAGTAGCATCATTATGAATTTTTACATTTTCAAATAAATCTGGATATTTAGCTTTAAGGAATGAAATTAAGTGGGACTTCCCATCCCCCACACTTCCACAAACCATGACTAAATTAGGATAGCTATTTTCTTTTATTTCTCTTAAAATACTAATGAGTTCTTTTTCAAAAGGTCTCTCTACATGCATATACTGTTTGAATTCATTAAACTCTTCTATATTTTCTACAGCTTCTTTTGAAGACTGTTTAAATCGCTGTAATTCTGATATTAGACAATATACCTTATCTTCCATTAAACCATCACCTTCTTAAATATCTGCTGATATACTATACAAATTTTAACATAAATTCTGAAAAAGAAACAAAAAACGACAGGAATTTATCATATCTTAATTTCAATAGAATTAGTGCCAATAAAACTGGCTAATCCCATTATTTTAACATATTAACCCTCTATTTTTTGAAATTTCTATTTCCACTTTTCACTATTTAAATTCATCAGCTCTAAATTCTATTTTATACAGACTCTTTCACCGAACATTTATTCTTTATCTCACCCTTTACAATTGCACTCTAACAGCAAATTATATATAATCAAAACATATTATTACGTACGTAATGGAAGGTGAAACAATATGAATTATGGTTTTAGCTATAATTTCCCTGCCCTCCGTGGAAAACAAGGTGGAGAGGAATATTATGTCGTTATGTGTCCTTTGCGTCTTATCCCAAAAATCTTTTTATTTGATGAAGAGGAAATTCCACCAGAACATCGGGCCCAACGAATAATTAATAGAGTTCGTATACCTGAGATTACAAATTATATAGTTGAAAACCCTAATGATTATGTCTTCTCATCACTAACTGCATCTATAGATGGGGAAATTGAATTTCACCCTCTAAGTACTGATCAATCATTTCAGGATCTGGGACAATTGCATATTTCATTAGATGCCAAATTTCTTATTAATGATGGTCAACATCGTCGTGCTGCTATTGAAGAAGCTATCAAAGTATCTCCAGAGCTAGGAAATGAAACAATATCAGTCGTATTTTATCATGACCAGGGATTAAAAAAATCACAACAAATTTTCTCAGATTTAAATCGGCATGCGGTAAACACAACTTCTTCGATCGGCATTTTATACGACCATCGTGACAAATTGGCACTAGTAACAAAAAAACTTATAGTCACAAATGATTTACTTTCTCGTTATACAGATAAGGAAAGAGTAAATTTGTCAAAGAACTCTCCAAAGATACTAGCATTAAACCATATATTCAATACGAATCTTCGTCTCCTTGGAAAAACAAAAGGTGACTCTATAACAGACGAAGAAGAGAATTTTCTAGAAGAGTTTTGGCAATTACTTTGTGAGTCAATAGTCGAATGGAAAATGGTTTTTAATAAAGAATTAAGTCCACGTGATCTCAGAGTCAATTACATTGTTGGACATGGTGTATTTATAGAGGCTGTTGGCTTAGTTGGTAAGTACTTATGCGAACACCATTCAAATGATTGGAAGCTCTATATAAGTAAGCTGTCTGAAATTGATTACAGCAGAACAAATACAGAGGATTGGCTAGGTAGAGCCTTTGGTGTTAACGGCAGAATTCAAAAGACAAGGGATACCGTAACATTAACAGCTAATAAATTAAAAGAAAAATTAGGGCTTCCTCTCACAGATCTAGAACAAAAAATAGAAGAGAAATCTCGTTTAGGAGTGTAGTTATGTTAAACAATGTAATCAGTAATTTATTTAACCAACAAAGTGATGCTAACAGTTTAATAGATGAAACAAAAGAACATATCAAACAAGTTTATCTCTCTGATAACCGTCCCTGGGTAGTTGGTTATAGTGGCGGTAAAGATTCTACTGTCGTAGTGCAACTTGTATTTGAGGCGTTAAAGGATCTTTCTTCTGAGCAATTACATAAGAAAGTTTATGTAATTTCATCAGATACTCTTGTTGAAACACCTTTAATTATTGATTCCATTAATACGACATTACGTCTTATCCAAGAGGAAGCATTAAAACATGACCTTCCTATTGAAACACATAAAGTAAAACCGGTCTCTGAAAAATCATTTTGGTCAAATATTATCGGAAAAGGCTACCCTTCTCCTAATCAACAATTTCGGTGGTGTACGGACCGCTTAAAAATCGAACCTGCTAATGCGTTTATCATGGATAAGGTTTCTAGATTTGGAGAAGTTGTAATGGTACTTGGAGTACGTGAAAACGAGAGTCAAAGTCGTGACCAAGTCTTAAAATCCCATACAGTTGAGGGAAAAACATTAATGCGACACTCTTCTTTACCAAATGCCTATGTATATGCCCCTATTCGCAAATTTAGTGTAGATGATGTATGGGCCTATCTTCTTAATTATTCTTCACCATGGGGCGGAGACAATCATGAACTCAATAAATTGTATCAAGACTCCAGTAGCGGTGAATGCCCATTAGTAGTAGATAAAAACATTAAAGAAAGTGCTGGTTCCTGCGGTAATAGCCGTTTTGGATGCTGGGTTTGTACAGTAGTCAATGAAGACAAAGCCCTCAACGGATTTATCATAAGTGGGGCTGAATGGTTGAAGCCTTTGCTTGCCTTTCGCAATTGGTTAGCTGAAATTCGCGATGAGCGGGACAAGCGTATGAAATACCGAATGGGTGGTCAAATATACTTTAATAAAGTAAAAACAGAACTGTATAACAATGAAGTTTGTATAGTAATTCCGAAGAAATCAAGTCGCGCTAAACAGTATCTACCGCTAGAAGATTTCACAATTATAGAAAAGGAAGAACTTAAAGGTTATATCGAAGAAAACAATATTGATTTAAGCTCTCCTCTTGACCCTAAGATATTAGTGAGATTGGATGAGGAAGGTTCCTTTGGACAACTTGGGCTTGGACCATTTACTATGGAAACTCGAAAAGACATTCTTCATAAGCTTCTAGTTCTCCAAAAAGAGTTAAGAAACCCCGATGGAGAAAATGTAGAATTAATAAGTGAAGAAGAGCTAAGAGCCATTCGCCGATATTGGCTCGAAAATGGGGATTGGGAAGATATACTTCCATTAATTCACAGAGAAGTAATGGGTTATGATTTAGATTGGGAATATGATGACCGCCCGCTATTTGATGGGGAGCAAATAACAGACTTAGAAACCCTCTGTCAAAAATATAGTGTAGATTTCAAAGCATTAAAGAAATTAATTAACCTAGAAAAAAATTATGTTGGATATAAAGTAAGAAGAGGTCTTATGCAGGATATCGAAAAAGTACTTAAACAAGATTATTTACATCTGTAATGGTGAGGGGCTATTTATGTTAATCGAACAAATTAAATTAGAAAATATAGGATCTTATAGAGGGGATAACATCTTTGATTTATCTATATCTTCATCTAAAAAGAATGTTATCTTAATTGGTGGTGAGAACGGAGCCGGTAAAACTACTTTCTTGAATTCGATCAGGCTCGGACTCTTCGGGTGCTATGGGTATGGATATAAAACAGAAAATAAGGATTATTATAAGCGTGTGTATTCCTATCTAAACTCAAATGCCAGAAAGCAAATAAATGAACCTTTCTCTATTACTATCTCGTTTAGTGAGGTTGAAAATTACCGCCGGTATTCATATACCTTTAAACGTTCTTGGCTATTAAAAGATGAAGCTATAAAGGAACAATTTAGCATTACAAAAGATGGTTCTCACTTAAATGAAGCGGAAGCGGATATTTATCAATCTAAACTCAAAGACTTTTTCCCTCCGAAACTTTTTGACTTATGTCTGTTTGATGGAGAGGAAATATCAAGGATTATTAGTGAAAATAAACTTTCCTCCTATTTACAGGAGCTTTCTACGGTAGTATTTAATCTTGACTTATTCAACAGCCTAGAAAATGATTTAACTTCCTATCTCCAACAAGCTGTAAGTGAAAACCAGCTTTCAGTCTTAGAGAAAGAGGTAGTAGAATTACAAGGAAAAGAAGAAGAAAAATTCAATTATGTTAAGTCCTTGAAAAATCAGATAAATAATGATTCTGAAATGATCCAGAAATTAAAAGAAACATCTAGTTCCATTAAGAAGGATTTTGAAACACATGGTGGCCTTGTAAAGGAAGAACGTGATACACTTAATCAACAAATGCTTGAGATTGAATCAAAGCGAAGAAGAAATACAGACCATGTACGTGATTTTATACAAAACTTGCTTCCCTTTTACCTAAACAAAAATCTACTATGTGCAGCAAGTAAACAAATTCAGGCTGAAGAAAAGTTATCCTTATTCACACAACTTGAGAAAGAATTAACAATTGAAAAATTGGCGGGATTCTCGGATAAGCTCCCTAGTGTATCTTCTGGAGAGCAGTTTGCACCAGCATTAAAAAATCATATCCTAAGCATTTTTGAACCAGAGCAAAATGGAGTAAATTATATTCATAATCTCTCTCCGTCTCAACGGACAGAGATTGCGGTAGTATCACAAACACTGGAAAAAGAAAGACATGAAACATATGTTAGTTTACTTAAAGAAAATAGACAGATGCTTGCTCAAGCACAAGAACTTAGGCAAAAGATTAACGAAAATGACTCTGCCAGTGAATTTAGTCAAATGCTTCAGCAGATGGAGCAAATTCAGGAAGACATATATAAACTTGAGAAACGAATGGAACAGAATAAAATTTCTGTATACGAAGAAGAACAGTTGCTCAGCACTTTACAATCTACAATTGAAGTAAAGCAAAACACTATTAATCAAGGAAATAAGAAAAAGAGTTCCTTTGCTATCGCTCAAAACATTAAAAAATTAAGTACGGAATTCCAAAAACTTCAACATCAAAAAAAGCTTCAGCAAGTTCAAATTGAAGCTACACGAATGTTAAATCAATTAATGCGGAAACATCAGTATATTTCCTCTATTCGCATTAATCCAGAGTCATTTGAGGTATTCCTTTATGGTCAGGACCGAGATATTATCGCTAAAGAAACCCTTTCAGCCGGCGAAAAAGAAATTCTTCTCCTTTCTTTAATTTGGGCGATGTTTAAGTGTTCTGGACGGCGTGTTCCGTTTATCTTTGATACTCTTCTTGGCAGATTAGATAAGACACATAAACGTAATATTCTAATAGATTTTATCCCTTCTTGTGGTGAACAAGTGCTAATTCTCTCAACAAATTCAGAAATAGATGAGAATCATTATGAATTACTTAAAGGTCATATTTCACACCGATATTTATTAGAATTCGATATGGAAAAACGTCAAACTTCTATATCTCATCAATATTTCAACTTCCAAGAGAAGGAGCTTACACCATGAGTAATCGTCTAAGGATTTCGAAAATAACTTCTGATAAGTTAGCAGAGTTACAATCACCTACTAACTTTACTCGTAATATTTTAGTGCGCTTAGCTATTGGCTTGTCACTGCAAGATCCATCCATGCCTAACTTAGTCAATGATAAAGCACCTGGGGGCTTTGACATTGATAGGTTCATATTGACTGGAGAGTATGATCTAGTTTATAAAACTTTAATTACTCAACATGCTCAAAGAGAAGTATCAGATGAAGAATATTTCCCTACCCTATTTAACGCCCATTTGGAACGTGGAATCATTCTTTTGGAAAATGAATACAAGCATGCTGGCAATGCTGAAAAATTTATGATTAATTTACTTCAAAAATAAGAAGGTGCGAATTAAAAAATGCTTTATTTAGATAATAGCTCAACCACGCAAATAATACCTGAAGTAAAAGATGCTATGTTACCATATCTGCTTGAAGAGTTTGGAAATCCTTCAAGTAAATTTTACTCTCTAGCCCAGAATTCAAAAGCCGCTGTAGATATGGCCAGAAGAAATGTAGCTCAACTGTTAGGATGCGACTCTGATGAAGTTATTTTTACAAGTGGTGCTACTGAGAGTAATAATTTTATCATTAAAGGCGTTGCGCACTATTACAAAGACAAAGGAAACCATATTGTAACCTCTAGAGTTGAGCACCCTTCTGTTCTAGAAACATGTAAATTCCTAGGACAAAATGGATATAATATAACTTATTTAGATGTAGACTCGTTTGGCAGGGTTAATCCAAAGGACATTTTAAATATCATCTTAAATGATAAGCCGATCTTAGTCTCAATTATGATGGGAAATAATGAATTAGGCTCCTTAAACCCTATTGAAGAGATTGCCACTATTTGTAAAGAACATAACGTTTTTTTCCATACGGATGCTACTCAAGCTATTGGGAAGGTACCCTTAAATCTATGTGATATTGATGGCATTAATTTTTTATCTTGCTCTGCCCATAAATGTCACGGACCAAAAGGAATTGGAGCTGCTATCATCCGAAAAGACAACTTAGGATTACCAGTACCAATAACCCCCCTTCTTCATGGAGGTGGACAAGAACGTGATATACGTTCTGGAACTTTAGCTGTTCATAATATTGTTGGCATGGGAAAAGCCGCTGAAATTGCTTTTAAAAACCTAGACGAGAATATTGAAAAACTTGAAAAACTTGAGAGTAAACTAGTATCAATTCTAAAAGAAAAGTTTAATGATAATATTGTATTTAATAATGATCAGACTAAAAAGATTCCTGGTATATTAAGTGTTCAATTCAAAGGAATTAATAATGAAGTACTAGTTCGTACTCTCGCACCAGTGATGGCTGTTTCTACTGGTTCAGCTTGCAGTTCCAGTAAACCAAGTCATGTTTTACAAGCAATAGGCTTGTCAATGGAGGAGCTTCGTTCCACAATTAGGTTTTCTCTTGCTCCAACTATTTTTTTAAATGATCTGGATATCTTTAATAGTCTTTAAAAAACAAGAAAGCCTTTCTCTTCGGAAGACTTTCTTGTTTTTATTTATTTTATTATTCCCAGTCAGCTTCTGGCTGTGTAAGATACTGACCTACGGAGTCATGATCTTCATATTCTTCTGGATTAATTGCTTCTAATGTTCGCTTACAATAGTACCATAAAACTTTTTCCTCAATATCGACCTCTAGATCATCTGTTTTTAACTCAAGAGGAGCCCCACACTCCTCACAACTATCACCAAGTGATTTATATTCCGTTGTGATCATTTCAACAAAGCAATCATAGCAATAAGTAATTGGTTGTTCTAGTTCACCAAACTTATCAAACTCAACGATATCTTTCTTATTTAAATCTTTTTTACACTTTTCACAAATCACTTTATATTCCTCCCATGTATTAAATCAATTAAATAAAGGCGAATTTAATGCTGTAAAATTAATGGCTCTATTAATTTACAAGAATTCACTCCATAGCATTTCCCTTAATTTGCTGTCTTTTTCGTTCGAAATCTTCTTCTGTCGCATTTTTCCACTGTGCTGCTAAAATCATATCTGACCAAATGGTACTAGGTAAATTTGTTTGCTTATATAACTTTAACAGCATTTGTTTTAATTGAAATTCGTTATAAAGTCCATCGAAGTAATCTGTGTAAATAGCTTCGAGATTTTTTCTAACTTGATTATTGTTCGATATTATCTTGTCCCCAAACTCTTCCTCTTCTATGTTCTCTTTCACTCTGCATCACCCAATTTATTTACACCCTTAAACATATGTAATTATATTTAAATAAAATTTCTAATTCCATAAATCTTACCTTAAGTTTCATTTTTACTTATTCTACTCTTACTAATTATATAAAATAACGACATATTCACAAATAAAGTAAAATAATCTACAACTAGATGAAGTCTTTTAAAACAGCTATACTTTAACTATTTTATTAATTACTCCAGAACTTTTCTTTCAACCATTCAGCAATTTCACAGCAATTCAGCTCTTCAGAGTATCCCTCAACATCTGACAAATCAAAATATCTGTGGCCCATGAGCCCACCCTTGTCTGGCTTCATAAATTCTGTTTCATAAAACTTCTCTATGAAGAAAAATCTATGACCCTCTGAAAGAATGTACCCATAACGATTTTTCGCCTCTGAAATTACTCTCTTAATAGTTTGTTGTTGATCTTCAGTTAATTGAACATCATGTACATTCTTAACTATCAGATTGTCAGTTTCTTCTTCATACAAAATATCAACACTTAAAATTACTTCTCCAATTGCACGGATCGCCTTCTGCTTATATAGCCCTAAATATTTATGTTTTTGATATCCCCGTTCACTCGGAGCATAGTAAATATTATGCTCCATGTTCTGTTCATATGTATTGCCAGCCAGTACGGCCCTCATTTTCGATTCAGTATTATCAATTAAACCTTCCTCAGTACAAAAAGCCTCGAAATCACGTATTAATTCTTTCATCTCTATATCATAGTCAAGAACTACTTCGTTAAAACATCTACATATGTCTTTAAAAGTTGTCGCAGCAAAATTAATTTTAACAGTTGATCCCTCATTAACTTTATTTAAATAATCAATAATCTCTTTTCTATACTGCTCATCAATTGATACTGTATTAATCCAAAGGAAGATCTTTTTATCTTCATTATCAAAAGAACTGATATGCTTACTTACTTGTTCCAGATTTTCCTGTCCATATAATTTCGTTTCAATGATAATCTTAAAGCTCTGCTGTTCAATTATTCCATCAGGTATACTGCCATTTCCTTTTCTCTGTTGACTAAAATGAACAGATGTATCAAGTTCAATATTTTTATCTTCAAATACCGCATTTATAAACCGATTAAACTGATCATTACTGTGATTATAAAGTCGACTAAAGAGCAACAATGTATTATTTGTAACCATATTTTCCTTTTGTGAATAACGGGGGAAGTAATGAATTATAGCCATAAGATAGCCTCCAATTTCTTTCATCTATCTTTCTATTATTAAAAAATATCTTTAATTTAAGTGTAGCATAACCATTTAACAAATAGTATATTTTACCTATTTTAATAGAACAGTTCTCTATTTGAAAAATTATTTCTATAAGAATAAGAGGAGATTTCCTCAAATAATGATCGATGATCTTAGCCATTTTTTATTTTCAATTAGTTTTTCTCCAACTAAACCCTAAAATGATTAAGAAAGAAACTAGATGAATTTTACTTTATTAAATCCTAGAATAGAGAGAGAATAAAATATATAACGATTTATTATAACGAAAGAAGCTGGTTCAGAGTTTTTAAATAAACTCTGAACCAGCTTCTTACCATCCAAACATCAAATTCTCTCCCCATTCGTCCCAATAACACCCTTATACCAAAAGAAAGACTTCTTCCTCTTCCGCTCCAACGTCCCGCTCCCATCATCATGCTTATCCACATAAATAAAACCGTAACGTTTAGAGAACTCTCCCGAGGACATGCTCACCATATCAATACAGCCCCAGCTTGTATATCCCATTAATTCTACACCGTCTTCAACAGCTTCTCCCATTGCTTTAATATGTTCACGCAGATAGTCAATCCGGTAATCATCATTGATCGAGCCGTCTTCTTCTACTTTGTCATAGGCACCCAACCCGTTTTCTACGACGAATAGCGGCTTTTGATAACGGTCGTATAATTTATTTAAACTGATGCGTAAGCCTTCCGGGTCGATTTCCCATCCCCAGTCGCTCGTTTTTAAGAACGGGTTTCTTATACCGCCAATAATATTTCCTTCTGCACCTTCGGAATCTGCTTTCACTTTTTTCTCGGTGCGGGACATGTAGTAGCTGAAGCCGATATAATCTGCAGTACCTTCTTTTATTAATTGGAGGTCGCCCTCTTCCATCTCTAATTCGATATTATGTTCTTTAAAGTAGCGTTTCATGAAAGCCGGATATTCACCGCGCACCTGTACATCTGCGCAAAAGTAATTGAAAAGCTGTTCTTCCTGTAGAGCATACATAACATTTTCAGGGTTGCAGTCAAAGGAATAAACAGGCGCAAAAAGAATCATACAGCCTATTTTGGAGTGAGGAATAATTTCGTGACATGCTTTGACTGCAATGGCGCTTGCGACAAATTGGTGATGATAAGCCTGAAAGGTAGGATCGTATTTATCCTCTTCCTTTTGAATCGAGAAACCAAGACCTTGGATCGGCATGACCAGTCCGCTATTAATCTCATTAAAAGTCATCCAGTATTTCACTTTAGTTTTATAACGATTGAAAATAGCATGTACATATTTTTCAAAGAAAGTCACCACTTGGCGGTTTCTCCAGCCGCCGTATTCCTTTACAAGATGAAGAGGCATTTCATAGTGCGAGATAGTGACAACCGGCTCGATACCATACTTATGCAGTTCATCAAACACACGGTCATAGAAAGCTAAACCTTCTTCATTTGCCTCAAGCTCATCACCGTTTGGAAAAATCCTTGTCCAAGCGATCGACATCCGGAATGCCTTAAAACCCATTTCCGCAAACAGCGCGATATCTTCTTTATACCGATGATAGAAATCAATCGCTTCATGGTTTGGATAGCTATATTGATCAGGGTAGATTTCAAAATCAAAACCTGGATTCATTAATATGTCATACCGCTCTTTCCCGCCTGGGAGAACATCTGCAATATTTAATCCTTTATTCCCTTCATTAAAGCCGCCTTCCATCTGATTGGCAGCTGTTGCTCCTCCCCATAAAAAATCTTTAGGAAATTGAAATTTTTCCACTTGATTTCCTCCTGAATGTTTTTATTCATTATTATTTGTTTGAGGTATGAGTTTTATTAGTTAACGAGCTGTTCTTCTCTAATCACGATTCCGATTTATCAACCTAAATTTCATCCATTACTTTAGGATAGACATGAAACAATCGGGCAAGAAAATGGGTATCTTTCAATTTACATAGTAAAACTATTTCTACACATGAGTATTTACCCATTTTTTAGGTAACTTTTATATTATTTCATGCCAACATAACAGTAGAAGAAATAGAAAGAAGGGTGATATCAAGAAAGTCAATGATAACCGACTTTCCATGACGTCTCCCTTCATATTTTTATATAATACTACTTTAGGCGATTTTGAATTTTACTCTGTAGTTCCTGCATTGCCAGATTATAACAGCTCCATTTTACCAATCGTTAATAAAAGCATTAAGCTGTTTCTCAGCCTCGTTAATTGCAGCTTCCTTTGTTTCAACCCAAGCAGTCAATTCCTTTTCATTTTCCTTCGCTGTTTTTAATGAAGTACGCATCGTATTAGGGGAAGGTCCACCGGGCAATGTCCTTATTTCTACAAAATACTTCGGCTTTAGTGTCCTATAAAAATCTTCAGGGGTAATTGTTAAAGGTTTTTTCGTGACTTGCAGCGCTTCTTTATTTGCAATCTCCCAAGTCAGATGTTCCAGCGACTCTTTACCGACAGATAATAGATACTTTACACATTTACTCACAATACTATGTGCCTGCCTAAACGAAATTTGCTCAGAGCGTACAAGTGTATCTGCCAGCTCTGTTACATTTGCAAAACTATTTTCGGCATGTTTTAATAACTTTTCTTTATTGACATCCATTGTCACAATGAGACTGCCAAACAATTGATATATTCCGGTTAATCGATCAATTGCCCGCCAAATATATGGCTGCATATCGTCTTCTGTATCAACAATATCTCCGAATGGCGTATTATGTGCCATCTTCAATACTGTATCTGTATCTCCAGCAACAGAGGAAAGAAGAGAACGCATATGTTCAATCGATACCGGATTCCTTTTTTGCGGCATAATAGAACTCACTTGTACATAAGGGCTTGCGAGTTTAAAAACATTAAATTCCTGTGTTGCCCATAATAAAAAATCTTGTGATATACGTCCAAGATTAAGTGCGGCAAGCTGAACAGCTGTCGAAGCTTCCAAAATATAATCTGCACTTGCTACAGCATCCCATGCATTTTCAACGATGTCATCAAAAGCAAGCAAATCACGCATACGTTCACGGCTGATGTTAAAACCTGTCGTCGTTAATGCTGCGGCTCCCATAGCGCTTCGATTGATCGTCCTATATGAATCTTGCATTCTTTTAAAATCACGATCAAGCTGGTCTATAACGGCTTTTAAATAATGGGCCAATGTTGTCGGCTGTGCTTGCTGTGTATGTGTATAGCCAATCATAATCGTATCAATATGTTCCTCCGCTACCGCTATTAAATTTGTTCGAAGCTTTAAAAGAGCATTCATAAGAATAAGTAATTTTTTGCGGAGTGTCATGCGGTAAATCGTAATTCCCATGTCATTACGACTGCGGCCAATATGCAAATTTCCTGCTATATCACCAGCACGTTCAATCAATTCATGTTCAATACGAAAAAACAAATCTTCAAATTTTGGATTATATTCTTCTTTTCTGTAATCATCTAAATCGAGCTGTTTGATGGCCGAGCTGATTTTTACTGCCTCATCATATGTTACGAGCCCTTGTTCCTCCAACATCTTTAAATGGGCAATATGAATTTGTAGCATTGATGACAGAAAGTTTTTCTTTGCTTCATCATAGGCGGGCTGCAATACAATTTCTTTGTAAATATTTGAAGGGAACTGGGAACCATCTTCTAAAATTACACGTCTTTTTATATCCTTAAACATAGGACACCTTCCTTCAGAGAAGCACAATAAAAAAAAGCATTGTATCAGCGGCTCAATTAAATACAACCAATTCAAATCCGTCTTGGTAAATCTGATTTAATACGATATTAAATTGCTGATTCAGCTATTTCCCCCTAATGCGTATTCCTGTCTCGCTGTCAAAAAAGTGAATTTTATTTACATCAAAGTGAAGATGAATCACCTGATCAGTTACATATGTGTGATTAACATCTGTACGGAAAAAAATGATATGATTTTTAATATATGCATATACGATAGATTCTGAGCCTAAAAGTTCAATTGTATCTACTTTTACATCAATAAAAGAATCTTTACTATCCTGTATATGTTCCGGGCGTATCCCTAAAGTAATGTCTTTTCCATCAATTACATAATTTCCACGTATTAACTCATTATATAGTTTATAACACGTATAATTCCTATTTGTAAACTATGATTTATATAAAAGCTAAATAAAAGTCCAAACTCTTGATGTAACAGAATTTGAACCTTCTTTCATCAATAACCTGAGGGAATTTGGAACCCCGCCCCTTCCTAAAATCCCTAATTAAATAACACTAATTCATTCTCTCAATCTCGATTACTTAAAAACTTTATGCTGCTAAATTTAATTTCACTGCTCATATATCGATGCAATTCCGATACCAATAATCAATTAGCTCAAAAACCCTTCATACAGAATTCAAGCTCTTTTCTTTCACTTTTCTCTAACTGGCTGCCAAATTTATTTAAAACCTGCTTAATGGAATCAATTTGTGATTTAGTTGGTGTTTCAAAACTTTTATTAAAATTAACTATCCATCTGGAAAATCGCGACTTCCCTAATAAATACATATCACTTTCTCTTTTATCGGCATACATTTCAATAATATATTGAATCGCATCCCATTTTGGAAGTGAACATAATAAAACAGCTGCATTATATCTTGTATGTACATTATTTGAATTCCTATATAAGTGGTATATAGTGTCTTTTTTGTCTTTGTAATAAGATTTTAATAAAGATTTTCTAGCCTCTTTTGATACGCCTTTATGTTCATGGTCAAGCATTTCCAAGAAGAGATTGTTATAATGTTCGGCGTCCAACATTGCAATGGCATGAACTGCTGCTTTAACAATACCTGCATTCCGATGTTTTAAAAAAGGAATAATCAATTTCACATGACTTTCATTTCCTGCTTCCCCTAATCCTAATAAGGTGCCGCGAAGGTTCTCGTTAGGGCTTTGAGTGATCTTATGTACATAATAAGATGAGAAGTCAGTAATATTTTGTTTAGTAAGTAAGAACCTCGCCACAGATCTTATAACCCTGCTCTTGTCAAAAAGTGCATGTTCAATATCACTTTTGCTATAGGAGGGATTGAAGGCGTATAGCTGTTGTAAAACTTTTACCCTTATCATTGGAAATTTGTCTTTTTTTAATATCGAATAATATTCATTAAACTCTTCTTTACTTATATCAGCTACTATTTCATTAAAAAGCAATAATCGTGAATGTGGATGTTTTTCCAGCCTTAGATAGTTTACGAGCATTTTTTTGGTGAACATCTTTGAGTAAATGATAATCTTATAGCAAAAAAATCGAATCTGTGTTATTTCAGACTTTATTCCTTCCTCCAAAGCAGATAACGATTCCTTTTGTGATAATAATTTAACTACCTTTTCAAAGAAGATGCTGTCATTATCTCTTTCACTGTTGTTCAGTTTAAATATAAGAGGTAAATGATCAACAAAACAGGTAACATATGTTGAAACTATTCGATTTTCAACATATCTTCCTGCCTTTTCTCTAACCTCAGTAACCCAGTCATTGCATCTAATAATTAAGAAAGGTAATTCTCCTCCTGACGAATAAACTGCTAATAAATCTAATGCTTTCTCACGAAAATATCCATTTGGATGAAAAGTACATAAACCTAATATTGTTAATTTTTCCTCTTCTGTAAATGTTGGTAACAATAAATTATAAGGGGACTCCTTCCCCCAATCATAAGTCCATTCTAATGAAGTTCTTTCCCTAAACAGCTTATCAAGTCTTAGTAATTGGATACTCGATAATTTTGAAATACTTGCTTGGAGAACCTTTGCAGTTCTTATCTGTAATTCTTTTGAATTAGTCAATAAAAATGAAAATGCCAGCGGTATATTCGTTAAATCATTCTCTTTTGCCAGCAAGGCTAATGTCTCGTCAATATACTCTTTGGAATATTGATCACCTGGATAATTTTTATGATTCTTTTTAAACAATCTCCACTCCATTCTAATTCCCCTTCCAGAAATGCCTACTCCCCTTATTTTCAAGAAAAGCAATATTTATCTGTCTCAAAAATATTATATCTCTTTTCTTCCATTATTTATCTGTTTTTATAGACCGGTTAAGTTTCTTTCTGTGAATAGTATTATTGAACAAAAACCAGCTTCAAATCTGATATGCAAATAAAAAAAGCCCAAATTCTTCACATAAAAGAATTCGAGCCTTGCTTCACTAATTAACCCATGATCTATCTTGTCCTTCTTAAACCTAGCTCCCTGCTCGTTCATTACGATGAGAATTCTCATAGTCTGTCTGTTTCTTCTTCGCAAAAGGAACTCCGCCTTCCTTCCTGCCTTCCTTTACCACGTAAAAACCAATCACAAGAATGCAAATAAAAGTAATAATACTACCCAAAAATTCCATTCCCTTCACCCCCTACTTCCAATATATGAACAAGTTGTTATTTTAATCTTTATTTTTTAAAAATATAGGAAAGAAAAGCCTCCATTCCTTTAGTACAAAGAATGGAGGCTTTATGTATGTATTTCATTTAAACCCGGCGTATTTCTGTTCATCCAAAGCTGCATAAATGCTTTTCACAACCGTGCCTACAAAATATATAAACCAAAGAGGCACGAAGAATGAGAGTACAAAAGAAATGATAACGATCATTACCTTCGAATTTTTATCTTCATCCTTCTTTTTTTCCGAATTAATTATATAAGCTAAAGTGAGTCCAAAACATACGACCCATGTTATAAGTAAATACCAGTACCATTCCATCCTTATTGTTCTCCTATCTCCAGTTATATGATCTTTTTCTCCAACAAAGCTCTTCACATGAAAATATTACCATATAATAACCATGATGATAAATAGGTATTTCCGTTTAATTCCCATATATTACTCAGGGTTTTCAGACCGTTTTCTTTTCCTTAAAAATAGAAAAAGAAGCTGTTAAGCTCCATATTACTGGTCTAACAACATCTTTAATTAATCGAGTATTATTATAAATATTAAAATCTCTGATACTTTATCATTTCAGTTATTTTTAAAATGCATAAAATCATTGCCTTCTGTAGAAAATATTCAAAAAAATACTGGAGGAAAAAATAATGCCTGTGAAAAGAATAATATTTTTTTGTCTGCTATTATTTTTTATTTTTTTACCTATCAAAAGCAATGCAAGTGTTATCCATGTTGTTCAAAACGGACAAAGCCTGTGGCAAATTTCGAAGCAATATGGATATTCAGTCGATCAAATTAGAAAAATGAACGGCATAGGAAATATCAACACTATCATACCTGGTGAGTCTTTGCTTATTCCAGGCCAAACTTATATCGTACAGCCTAGTGACAACTTGTCAGATATATCAAACCGTCATTCTATTACGACTGCACAACTCAGCTCTGTTAATAAATTAAAAAGCACCATTATCAAGCCAAACCAGAAGCTTACTATCCCTAAATCCCCTAAAAAGCATGTATTTGCAGGTACTTTTCTCGAGCATAAAAGTCCTTCATCAGACAAATGGCTGCTGGAAAATTATAAGGACTTATTAACAGGTGTCGGTTTTTTCGAGCTGCATCCTGATATTAACGGGAATTTAAGCGGTTTTCCTAATAAGAAAGCAATTTCGACCGCCTGGGTTAATCATATTACTCCATATGTAACTATTGCCAATCTCACTTCCAAAGGCTTTGACTATGATCTCGTCCATACTTTAATCAGCGTACCGGAGAAAAGGAAGAAATTAATTCAGAATATTTTTCAACTTCTTCATGAAAATGATTTAAAAGGTGTCATTATTGACTTTGAACGTTTAAAACCGGAAGATCGTACGCATTATAATACATTTATTAAAGAGCTTGGACAAAGACTTCATCCGGTCGGAATGGAAATAGCGGTCGCTGTTCCGCCAATGCAAGGAGATAAAATCCCTTCTTATTATGCCGGATATGATTATAAAACACTTGGACAACATGCAGATTTCTTATTTTTGATGACTTACGACTGGCATTGGTTTGGCGGACCGGCTGGACCGATTGCACCAATACAAGAAGTGAAAACAGTAGTAGAGTATGCAGTGAAAGCTATACCGCCTTCAAAAGTTATGCTTGGTATACCAATGTATGCTTATGACTGGGTCATTAATAAACCAAATCAGAAAGGCATTTCCTATTCGCAGGAACAGGCGGTAGAAATTTCAAGAAAATACGGATCAGTTATCCATTATGATAAAAATACAGCACAGCCATCATTCCGTTATACGGATTCTAACGGCTTACAGCATGTAGTCTGGTTTGAAGACGCAAGGTCCATTTTAGCAACATACCGGCTTGTAAAACAATATCAATTAGGCGGCATCGGTGCTTGGAAACTGGGTCTCTCATTTCCTCAGGCAGAACGATTGCTGTTAGAAGAATTTGATATTCAAAAAGAAAAGTGACTTGCTTAGCACTAGAACTGCCCGATAAGTTCCTAATAAGTTTTAAAAGCTGATGTTGCTTTAGAATAAAATTTGATCAAATTGACGCTAATAACCTTAATATAAAAGCAAATAAAAAGAGCATGTTTTGAAAAAAAGATTGATCAAAACATGCTCTTATAGTATTTTATCGGTTTATTCTTCTTTAAAAACTTTGATCATTTGCTATCTTTAATCTTCAACAATCGCTCTTTTTTCTTGAATAAAGTAAGCTTATATTACATATTGTTAACAGCCTACGTAATAAAACATCATTGTTTAATTAAACAAAAACGAACTAGATTTTTACTTTTAATCTTAATTTTTTAGCCCTTCCAATAGTTTCGTGATCGTAGCTATGGTGTCTTCTAAGGAGTTTTCATTATCTGGATTATCTGCTATCCAAAGGGCTGCTTCATTCATTGCTCCCGACAGACAGTGGGTCATAGCATCCACAGATAATGGTTTTAAATATCCTTGATTTTTCATATCTTGTAATTGTTCACGTAAATATCTCATTGAGTTTTGTTCATCCATTAATCTAAAGACCTTCCAGCCTAAGACTGCAGGACCATCAATTAAAAGGATTTTCAGATTCTGTTCTTCAACTGCAGCTGATAGAAAGGCCTGACAGCCAAGTAGTAATTGCTGCCAAGGATCTTCACTTTTTACAGCCTCTTTTTCAACCCGTTCTCCCACTTCCTTTTGTACGAGTTCAAAAGTGTGTAAAAATAATCCTTTTTTATTTTTAAAATGATGATAGAGAGCACCTCTGGTCAAAGTTGCCTCTGTAACGATATCTTCTAAAGCTGTGTTAGCATATCCTTTTTCTGCAAAATGTTTTCTTGCAGTTGAAAGTAACTTTTGAACAGTTGCATCGGTTTCCATTTTATTTTTTCTCATAATATTATGCCTACCTAAATTGTGAATTGTTAATACCTACTGTGTTGGAATCAGAAATTATTTTTCAGACCATATTTTCTCATTAAATTGAGAACGATAAGTCTCATCAGGTGGTATGATTTGAATTACATCGATTAAAATGCCATTCGGGTCACTTGTGATGAAATGTCTTTGACCGAATTCTTCATCTTTAATATCCTGAACGATAGGCAAATTTCCACTAAGAATTAATCTTTCATACTCGTCATCGACATTATCAACCTCAAAATTAAGAATTAATCCCTGTACCACTTTACGATAATTTGAAGGAATCGTTTTATGACTTCTATCAATGATTGCTAATTCGTAAGGAAAAGGATTTTCATTCATTTTTAAGCTCACATACCAATCTGATTTGAAAACAGGCCTAAATCCAAAATGCATATCATAAAAATTGGAACTCTCTTCTAATTTTTCAGTTAAAATAACTGGATAAAAACCATTAACCAACACAATCATCTCCTAGTTTTAGTTTGGTTAATCTTAACATACATACAGTATGTATGTAAATAATAACTTATCTAAAAATAGGAAAGCTACTGTTAGCACTAATCAAACATGACAGTAAGTTGATATTTAACCCTCTTTTCTTCACTTAAAATATCCCAAAGGGTAAAACTTTGTGAATTTATTTCAAATCCACAGCTGAAAGACCCTGTCGCAAAATCCTTGATTTTACTGGATTTTCATAACAGTACATACTCATTATGAGACATGGGAAGAGTAAAAATAATAAGGATGATGGAGGTTACGAAGATGGAAAATAACGAACAGATTTCAGTAAATGAAGAAATAAAAGCGGAGAAAGACGGTAAAAATCGGAATCAGCCAGGAAAAGAAAAAGAAAATACATTAAATTATAATAAAGCATGGGAAGATGACCGTCTTTAATAGAAGTTTTCCTTGCCTAATGGAGACTCTGAGCATAATGTAGGGTCTCCATTCATTAAACATCCTCTTCTATTCGTCTTATTTAATAACAGATTTTAACGTACTAATAATCCCTTTCGAATACAGCCCTGCTGCAATTTTAGGATGAGCATTCTTCGCTTCTTCGGTAGCATTTTCTACAAGATAGCCATGTTCCACCGCTTGTAGCATTCAAAGATCATTTCCACTATCTCCAAATGCAAAAGCATCTTCTCGCTTTAAGTTATATTTATGAAGCATAAATCGCAAAATTTCATCTTTTCCTGTTCCCACGGGAATAAAATCTACATCAAAACTATCTTCCGGGTCGCCGGCAAGAGGATTGCACCGGTTAATATTTACCGCAACACCGTGCTGTTTGCCGATTGTTTCAATAATTAATAAATTTTGTTTGTCCGCTTCTTCATTTCGTTCCTGATAATAATAATTTCGTTTATAACGGGAGCTGCCTAACTGTGTCTGAGGATTTAAAAGAATACTATTTTCTGCATGTAAGTGGTTAATAATTTTTTCAATTTTTTCTTCGGTAAATTCTTCATTTTTAATTCGGGAATGCCATTCTTTATCCTGTTCCCCAAAGTTCTGTTCAGAAAAATAAGTAATTTCAGTACCCAAATCACTCGCTTTGAACTCCCCCCACTTAATACCCCCAT